>NZ_RSCK01000005.1:154672-206384 GCF_003991895.1 Chroococcidiopsis cubana SAG 39.79 | reverse complement strand
CGATGGCGAATTGAAGAATGCTTTAAGTTTGCCAAAGATCAGTTAGGTTTAGGGGAATATGAAGTTCGCTCCTGGCATGGCTGTCCCCCTTGTCTCCCTTGTCTCCCTTGTCTCCCTTGTCCCCCTTGTCCCCCTTGTCACCCTTATCTCCCAACTCCCGCGTTAATTCCGAATAATCACCTCTACCCGCCGATTTTTCTGCCTTCCTTCGGGATTATCTGCACCATTAGATTTTGCGTTCGGGGCGATGGGCTGTTTTTCACCCCAGCCTTTAGCTGTCATCTGGCTATTATTAATACTGAAATTCTGCGCTAAATAGTTTTTGACGGCTTCCGCCCGCTTCTGAGAAAGCACCTGATTGTAAGCATCGCTACCCTTACTATCTGTATATCCGTTGATAGTCACGGGTGCTTTGGCATAGTTTTTCAGTAGTAAACTCAGTTTTTGTAGCGTTGGTTTAGCACTAGGACGAATATTCGATTTATCAAAATCAAATAGAATATTTTCTGGTAAATTAATCCGAATACCCGCGCTCGTTTCTTGGGCTTTTAAGTCTGTCAAAGCTTTTTGAATAACTGTTTGCGTTGTTTGAGTCGATCGCACAACTTCTAGCTGGGTGACAGAAGCACCGGATTGATGGGGTTGTTCTAATTGAGTTACAGCGATCGCCTGTGGTTCTTCTAAAGTTGTAATTACATTTGTGGTGGACTGCTGTTGAGTCTCTGTAACACCACGATTGCTAGCCTGCTGGCTGTCACAAGCAATAGTTAATGTTAACAACAATCCAGCGAACCACCGCACATTCACAATTCCGTAGCTTGCTTCTTTGAAGGAGTATTCCGAATTCCGAATTCCGAATTCTTCCCTCATTTTCCTTCACCCTGAAGCGGGATATTAAAGGTCATCTTCGGGTTATTGCTAAAATTTTCATTGCCACCAAATCTATTATTTGTAGTTAAGGTCAAAGTAGTTGCACCAGGGGCAATTCGACCGTTGAAAACAAATTTTCCTTTAAGGGTCGTGTTGGGGTCAATTCTAATATCTTCGTTGTTCGGTGGTTCTACCAGATTGTACTGATTCCCTAAATTATCTGCAATGACCATATCGTGACTGTTATTAAGTCGAATCCCATTACGATGACCGTTTGTCACGCTGAGATCGGCGGTGATGTGGTCGTCAGAAAAGGTAATTCCTGTAAGTCGCGCTGTCGTACCGTTGGCATGATTAACTTGGAGACTGAGAGTTTGAGGCGCGGGTAACGAAGGATCGATCGCAGTTGTAGCAGTAGGAGGATTTGCGGCTGTCGTACTCGTCTCAGCTTGAGTTGGAGGTGGCGCAGCGATTGATTGAGGTTCGTTATTTGATGGTATTAGATTTGTCGCCGATTGAGTCGATCGCTGTTGCGTAAATATATACAATCCGCCACCGACTAAAACGACTAGTAGTAGGGTGGAAACTACGCCCAACAAAAACACGAGTATTCCATTGTTGCTGCGTCCAACAGTCGGTTCCGCGTGCGGGCGATCGCTAACTTCTCCTGTCCTATTCCCACGGGTGACATTCGCGTGATTTGCTGTTTCTGACTCGGCGCGATCGTTACTTTTGAAGTTAGCCATAACTCAAATATGTTTTTTCAATGCTTAATTTTTAATTAAATCTCAATCCTACCAAGACTCTTTTTATACCCTAACTTTATTAAAAATAGATACCAAAAAGGCTCTTGCAAGTCAATACTTGCTGACAAGGGGTAATTGGTAATTGGTAATTGGTAATCTGTAATTGACAGTTAACTAGTAACTAGTAACTGGTCACTGGTCACTGGTCACTGGTCACTGTTCCTCCACCGGGCGAATAATCGGTGTTGCAGGTGTTTCCTTTTGTTGAAAAATAGCTTGTAATGCCTGTTCTAAAGTCTCTGCCATCACAATTCTATTTTCGTAAGCTACGATGACCCGTACTAAAGTTGGCAAGCTATTTTGTGCTGCTTCTAGGTACAGTGGTTCGACATATAACAGCGATTGTTCTATGGGAATTATTAATAAATTTCCTTGAATTGTTCTAGAACCCTGTCGGTTCCATAACGAAATTTGTTGAGAGATAACCGGATCTTGATTAATTCTCGCTTCGATTTGTTCTGGACCATAAACCAGTCGCTGTTTAGGAAACTCGTACAGTAATAATCTACCGTAGTTCTCGCCATCCGATCGCGCCGCCAACCAAGCAATTAAATTCGTTCTTTGACTGGGAATGTAAGGCAATAAAAGGATAAATTCTTCAAACGGTACAGTAGGTAAACTAGTGATTAAATAATAAGGCTCGACTAATTTTGCTTCATTACCATACACTTCAGTAGGAATTTGCCATTGGTCTTCACGGTTATAAAATACTTGCGGATCGGTCATGTGATATGTCGTCAACCGTTCTGCTTGGATGCTGAACAAGTCTTGTGGATAACGAATGTGCGATCGCAAAGTTTTTGGTAAATTGTTTAACGGTTGAAACAAACCAGGAAAAACTTTTTGCCAAGTGTTAATTATCGGATCGTTAGGATCGGCAACATAGAAATTGACCGTACCGTGATAGGCATCGATAACAACTTTAACTGAGTTACGAATATAGTTAATTCCCTCATTACCAGGCTCGGCATAGGGATAGCGATCGCTCGTCGTGTATCGCTCGACAATCCAGTAAAGATAACTTTGTCGATCTCCTGCATCTGCAACTACCAAATAGGGGTCGCGATCGTACCGGATAAAAGGAGCGATCGCCCGAATTCTGCGATTAATATTACGCCGAAATAGTAACTTCGTCTGGGGTGTAAAATCCTGTGTCAACAACATTTGCCAGTCATTTAAGTACTTAGCAAATAGCAACCGCTGCCAAAACGAGCCGATATTAATTCCACCTCGACCGTCATAAACGTTATAAACATTATCATTGCCACTTGGGTAGTCTAATTCTTTTGTCTGCGTACCCGTCATGACGTAGGTATCTGTAATTTCCCCAAAATAAATTCGCGGTTGTCCGATGGGAATACTATCGCGGATTGCTTCGCTAGAGACAGCCAGAGTACTGCCATCAGTTGTTGTGTCGCTGATATCTTTGACAAAATACTCCGGTAGTCCCCCAGCAGCCGCCGTATTCACAGGACTGAGGGTAAAACCATAGCCATGCGTGTAAATTAAGTGTTGGTTGACCCACGTTTGTGCTTCTTGGGGTACGGCGCTATAGTCTAACTCTCTTGCGGCAATCAGAGTTTGCCTTGTCTCCGTGTTAACTGCATTTACACCAGTTTGCTGTTGTTCGGTTGTAGATGGTGGTGCGGCACTGGGTCGGCGCGCAACTGTATCTTGTAGTAAGGTATAGCGATCGATATCGGCATCGGGAAACCGATAATACAGTCGGATCTGTTGCAATTGGCGATTTGTTTCTAATAACGGACGTTGATCCCACAGGCGAATATTGCGAATGGTGAGGTCGTTGACTTGAATATCCTTATAGGTAAGATTATTTTGTGGATCGAAGGTACGGTTATCGATTCCCAAGTTAAAAGCTTGACGAGTTAATCCAATACTTCGCTGAATGTAGGGTCGTTCTCGTTCTAATTCATTCGGGAGTACGACAAAACGCTGCACGGCTGACGGTAATAGCGTACCAGTTCCCAAAGCAATCAGTAAATACGTGCTAACGCTTCCAATTAAAAACTTGCGTCTAAATTGTTTGGGATAACCAAAAACTGCACCCCAGAATAAAAAAATAGCGATCGCCACTGCCAATAAACTTAAGAAAGTATTAGCTGGTAGCTGTACCGTTACATCCGTATAACCTGCGCCAAAGGACACACCACGGCGAGAATAAAGTAATTCATAGCGGTTCAACCAATAACTGAGAGCAACCGCTAGCATGAAACAACCGCCTAATCCCTCTAGATGTCGCTGCTGCGATCGCGTAAACCTGGCAAATCGCCCTTGACTTAAATTATCTCCAGCTAAAAGATAAGTCAGGGCGACAGCAGTTAAACCATATAAAAACATTCCCACCAACCAAAATTCTATTAATTCTCCTAATGGGAGGGTGAAGATATAAAAGCTAATATCGCGATTGAAAACGGGTTCGGCACTATTAAAAGTGGTAGGATTGAGGTATTTCAGTATTCTTGCCCAATTCCCAGACAGAACTAAACCAAAAATTCCACTGAACACAATCGCGATCGCCCACAGAAAAAAGCGCGTATAGAATAATAGCGCGATCGCTAATCCTGCCAACACACCCAGCGCCCAAACTTGGGAGAACAATCGTTCGCCCAGAGAGAAAACTGATGCTGGTCTAAATAACTTGGGAATCAGCGGCGATATATTCGGTAAATTCAAGTCAGTTTGCCAGTACTGCCTAGCAATTTGACCGTAATGCCACAACAACAGCCCCACCAACAGACTTAATAGCAAGACTAGGGGGAGAAATAGGTGTGGGGGTAGTTGGTAGTTGGTAGTTGGTAGTTGGCAGTAGTGCGTGTTGATAGGGTGTGGGGTGTGGGGTGTGGGGTGTAGTGAGTGGTGCGTGAATTTTGAATTTTGAATTTTGAATTTTGAATTTTGAATTGCTCCCTCAGCTTCCTCAGCTCCCTCAGCTCTCTTCCCCCTGCTCTCTATCAAGCGTTCAGCCACCACTAAATTACCCAGCAAATACAAAGCCGTGATGCCAGAGCCAATCGCCCATAATAAACCTTGGGTCAATAGTCGCAGTCTCAATACTGGCAAGTGACCGACTTCTTGAAACCAAAAAATCTCTGCCCCCAGACGGGCGACAAGATCGAAAAATAACCACAAGCCAAAGACAATTGCGATAAGTTGAAAACAGCGTTGCAAAAATATAGGTTTTTTTAACACTTTCTTACTGTCAATATCTAAAAAGATTTTATGTTCGTTAAATGCAGAAAACTCGCTTACTTAGCGACTCTTAAGAAAAAGTATAGATAGCTTTTGTCCTTTGTTGCCGCGATCGCCTGCACTTAAATTCTTGACGAAGATGTTAGCAATCTGAAAATTTAGGGAACTATAAAAGCGAGAAAACTAGGGTTGCCAGAGTATAGGGACTTTCGCGGATAATTGGTATGCAATCAAATTTAAGCTTTTCGTTTGGGGCATCAGAACTAACCGACCGACTGAAGCAAGTTTTTGACGATACCCTAACAGGGTACTGGCAAATTCAATTAAGCAAAGGAGAGCGCTCTCGTATTCCTCAGCCTCGCTATCTAGGAGTCGTGCAAGGGCGGGTCATTTCCTCTGGAATTGAGAAACTAGCAGCGTGGAAGCCTTTTTTAGCAACTTTAAATCAATCTATACCTCAACTGCGCCAACCACAAGCACAACAAGCATTCGGACAGCTACAACAGGAATTATCTAGTAAGGAAGCCACCCCTTTAAGCAAAATTGTCGTCGAGATGGTCAATATGAAATTGGTCACTCATGACGACGTAACGCAGGCGCTGCGGCAAAAAATTCTCATCGACTTAGATACATATTTATTTGACTACGGCGGACAAGCTCAGTTTTTTTCCGAACCCGAACTCGTTGTCAATACTCCAATTCGCGGCTTTGAATTGAGTGGTTTGTTTGTAGAAGCCTCGAACCGCCAAAGTCAATGGAAGCAACTGCAAAAATACATTCCTTCCCTCGACAGCACTTTGATATTGAAACAGGAGGCAATAGCAGCTGCTTCTATGCCAACAGCACAACAGCAGCAGTTACAAAACTTAGTCCAACCAGGTAAAAATTTAGCGGCGATCGCCCGCACGATGGGAAAAGATCCTTTAGAAGTCGCAAAATTCTTTAGCCGTTTGATCGAAAGAGGCTTAGTAGAAATAGAAAAGTCCGTTAACACTTCTGGCAATTCTCAATCTTCAGCAGAAATATTTATTGTTGATGACTCGCCTCTACTAATCCAGCAATTTCGTCAGCTCGTAGAAGGTTGGGGATACCAAGTGAAGTATTCCAACAATGCTCTGACTGCGGTGCAAACAATGATGGAATCTCAACCCTTAGCAATTTTTCTCGATATCAATATGCCAGGAGCTTCTGGATTCGACCTGATTAAGCAAATCCGACGACAACCCCAACTAGCATCCCTGCCTCTGGTGTTACTGACAGCTGAAAAATCTGTTTCCAACCAATGGCGGGCGCAGTGGGCAAATTGCAAGTTTTTAGCTAAGCCCCGTACCCCTGCCGAAGTCCCAACATTTCGCACAGATTTGCGGCAAATGTTATTTGAAATAGCCCCCACCACTAAAGATATGGTTGTGTAATTTTATGCGCAATTCACGATTAAATTCTATACCCTATACCCTTTCTTTATGCACCAGTACGGGCGGGTTTAGCAAAAAAATTATGACTTCAGCAGTCATCTGCGCTTCATACCCGCCCCTACGATAACTGACAACTGTTAATGGGAATTCTAAATATTAAGGTCAACTAAACCACACGAAAGGACGACAAACTCATGAAATTTTTAGTTGTTGATGATAGCTCGGTCGATCGCCACTTACTCACTTCTTTATTAGAAGGTTTAGGGCATCAAGTCGATGCTTGTTCCGACTCGAAGGAAGCTATGCAAATGCTTACAGATCGAGACTATGCATCTGTATTTCTAGATATTGTGATGCCAGAACAGGACGGCTACAAGTTTTTGCGCGAGGTGCGTTCTAACCAAAAAACTGCAAAGCAGCACGTCATTTTCTGTTCGACTAAAAAGACTCCTCTGGAGATTGACTATGGCATGAAACGGGCTGGAGCCGATGATTATTTGATCAAACCCGTGACGCGGGAAACCGTCGAGCAAGCTTTACAAAAGGTACGCTAATGAATCCCTCTCCTGACGCGATCGCCCAAAGTGATGCATCGATCCAGCTTGAGGAAAAGCAACAGCGATATATCCTCACCCAAGTCGAACAATTTACTTTTGTCTTACCGCTGACTCTAGTGGCAGAAATTCCAATTGTCGAGCGATCGCAGATCCTGGTGATGCCGTTCTACTCGCCAGTGATGATGGGAGTACTCCATCATGCAGGTCACGTTATCCCCTTGGTTTCTCTGCGTCAACTCTTGGGTGTTGCTAAGGGTTTTGCCGCAGAAAAACTGACAGTGGTGCAATTAAGCGCTGCGGCGGCGGAACAAGCAGGACTGGGGTTAGTTGTCGATCGCACCCTGGGAATGCGATCGCATTCCCAATTGCCACCAGATTTATTTGATGCCGCGCAGTCAAATACTGAACCAAACATGCGACTGTTCAAACCGGAACTCTTAGCAGATGCATTGTGGAAACCCCTGAGATGGCGATTGACTTGATAAAGGGAGCAGTTATCAGTGACCAGTGACCAGTGACCAGTGACCAGTAAATAGGGTGTGGGGTGTGGGGTGTGGGGTGTAGTGAATTTTGAATTCTTTCCCGACTCCCGACTCCCGACTCCCTTTTTTGTAAACAATATTCTCAATCATATGACTACTAATCAACCTACCGTTTCCTCGTCTGCCCCGCAAAACAGTCCTGGGCGAAAAATTCGGTTTAATTCCATCGGTACAGTACTGTTTATCTCCGTCATGGGCGGTGCGTTAGTTAGTCTCGGTGGTATTAGTTTTTTCTTCTATCAGTCTTTAAAACAACAAATCCTCGCTCAGATCGGCGATAACTTAAACACTGAGATAACCTCAATTGAAGGTAAGTTAGAACCTGTTAAGCAATCGATGCGCGATTTAACTGGTGCATCTGAGTTATTGAGCAGCAAGAAAGCGGTCAATGCAGACCTACTTGATGCTTTACTGCTAAGATCCTTTCTCCATCGCCCTACTTTGGCTATGGGTATGGCATTGGAACAAACGGCTTATGCAATTCTTCCAGACCGTCAATGGCATGGAACATATTTCTACATAGACCAAAAAGACCCCAAGCAGCCAGGTAAGCGTCTAACTGCACCTTACGACCAACTATTCCAAATGGATTTGTTCAAGGAGGACAATTACCCGACTCAATCGTACTTTAAAGATCCCATAGCACAGGGAAGTGAAAGCTGGACTGAGCCTTACTCCTGGTATAACATCCCCATGACCAGTTTTAGTAAGGTAATACGCGATCGCAACAATAAAATTCTTGGTATTACCGCGATCGACGTAAACTTAGGGGCTTTGAGCGACCAGATCTCCAAATCCGTGATTCGTAACCAGGGCTATTTTGTCCTCGCCAGCGAACAGGGTAAACTCATGTCTTACCCACCCGCACCCGATCGCGCTAAAAATCAGAGCGGTTACGAGACAGTTCCAGAACTCAAAGCCATCTGGTCGAAAATATCATCGCCGGACAAAAAAGAGCGATCGGGACTATTGTGGACGGGAGGTAAATTCTGGGCTTATCAAAGAGTTCCCAGCACCAATTGGTTAATGATGGCAGCAGTACCGGAAGGAGTTGTTCTCGGTCCAGTTTTGACAATTACGATCGCTGGTGCGTTAGGTGCAGGTTTATTGCTAGCAGCCGTAGTTTTACTCTTCGTGCGTAGTCTCAATCGTCGCCTGCGTCCGATTCTAGATGAATGTAACAAGCTAGCGCAAGCGGATGCCCAAACCGAAATGCAGATGCAGCAGCAAGACGAGATCGGTCGGTTGTCAACTTCATTTTTCAACTTGTTGAAACAGGTTGCGGCTAACGAAGATCGGATTCGGGATGAAGTATCGCGGTCGGTATCTACCCAGGAACAGCTAAAACAAGCAGAACTCAACCAACAAGAAGGGGAAGCGCTGTCGATGGAGGTGATCCACATCCTCGACGTAGTGTCGGCAGTAGAAGAAGGAGATTTAACGGTACAAGCTGATGTAAGCGATCGCGCTACCGGGCTAGTGGCAGACACCCTCAACCGCCTGTTAGAAAAACTCGGACAAGTGCTGGCTCAGGTATATGCCGCAGCAGAACAAGTCTCCGTGGGTTCTAGTGCCTTGGGACAGCTAGCTGAAACTGTAGCAAATAACGCGGCAACCCAAGCTCAAGAAGTAGAACAGGTACTACAGTTAACCCAACAGGTAGGTGAATCAGCACAAGACTCTGCGGGAACGGTCGATCGCTCGAATCAATCTCTCACCGAAGTACAATCGGCAGTAGAACAAGGTCAAGTGGCGCTGGAAGCAATGACTAAAGGTATTGACGTTCTCAGTCAAGGTACTGACCGAATTATTCAGAAAATGAAAACTCTGGGTGAATTTGTCGGTCTAGCAGATCAATTCGTGCAAGACCAAAGCCAGATTGCTTCTTTGACTCAAGTACTGGCTTTAAACGCCACCCTGGTAGCAGCCCGCGCCTCCGAACAGCGCGACCCCAGACAGTTTTTAGTTGTAGCGCGAGAATTTGAGGCGATCGCGGCTCAAGTCAGTACTCTAGCGCAGCAGACAAACGAAGGACTCTTCACTCTACAACAGCGTACCGACCAAATTCATAGTGTAGTATCGGCAATTGATAGCGACGTACAAGGTTTAGGTGGGCTGGTGAGCGACTTTACGACGGGTGTGGAACAGTCGAACCAAGTGTTTAGTAACGTCCGCAGCAGTACCGTAGAGGTCGTACAGGCTGGACTAGGGGTATCTCGTTCTAGCGATGAGATTCTTCACGCTACCCAATCTACAGCTCAAGCGATGAATGACATTGCCGACCTCGCCAAACGTACCGCGCTGCTGACTCAGAGTACGCGCCTGCAATCGGAACAAATGCAACAGCTATCGCGCAAGTTACTCAGCAGCATTCAATTCTTCCGCTTACCAGAAACTGCCTTGAAGCAAAATACAGTTTTATCAGACTTGGATTTATTATCTGAGGCTGAAGATACTGTTGCTATGGAACTGACAACAACTTAACGCTCTGCGGCATATCGTTCCTATAGATGGCTGTACGGGCGGGTTTTGGAAAAAACTCTGTCATCGCTCGCTCGTCTGGCTAAACCCGCCCCTACGAATATTTGACTTTTGACTTTTAACTTTTGACTTGCTTATCCAGTCATTTTTCCTGCTCTTATGACAATGAATTCATCAGACCTCGGCTTGCCATCTGCTCCTAACAATGCAGCTCCATCACCTTCAAGTAATGCCAACCGCTCTACCAAAAAAGGGTTGAGTTTGCGTTTAAAAACCACTTTGGCAGCAGTAGCAATTGGTACGCTGCCTGTAGTCGTTACTGGGATCGCAGCTAATCTCATCGCAGCTAACATGTTAGACGCGCAAATTGAGCTTGCCAAGCAGGAAGAAACTGTAGCAATGATGGACAAAGTTGAACGTTTTCTGTTTGAGCGTTACGGCGATATTCAAGCTCTCAGCAACCTGCCGATTCTGCGTAATGAGAAAGTGAAGCAAGTTGTTTCTGTAAAAGACCGTTCGCAGGTACTAACCAATTACGCTGCAACGTATGAAGTCTATGACAACGTCGCCTTCATCGATTTAAACGGCAATAATATCTTAGTCTCCCAAGGGGCTAAACTTGGCAATCACAAAAGTGCAGATTACTTTCAATCCGTCCTTGCCACGGGCAAGCGATTTATTTCCCAACCCAGAGTTGCTCCATCTACGGGTAAAACTGTTATTTACCTTGCCGCACCCGTACGAGATTCAGTCACTAATAAAATAATTGGTGTCGTGCGTACCCAAATGCCAGTTCGATTTCTGGACGCTCTGGTTAAGAGCTATGGTGAAAATGACAGAACTTATCATTTAGCCGATAAAGCAGGCAAGGTTTTTGTTACTAATGATGGCACTGAGACTTTAGGCATGGATGCCGCCGAACACCTCACTCCTTTTCCGCAACTGCGCCAGGTTAGAAAAGCTGCACCGACAAAGTCTTACGAACCATTAGAAAAGCGATATGTGGTTGGGGGATATGCTCCGTTCGAGCCAACACAAGGATTACCAGATCTAGGTTGGGATGGCTTTATTCTGTCAGATCGAAACGTTGCTTTTGCAGTCAACAATCGCTTGGTGCAAATTTTTGCCTTTGGTACTTTAGCCGCAGCAATTGCAGTAAGCGCGATCGCAGTCTTATTAGTTAACCGATCGATCCAGCCAATTGAGGCAGCAACTAAAACCGTCCAAAAGTTGGGAGCGGGCGATCTAGATGTACGTCTTGCAGTCAAAGGTAGTGACGAATTGGCAATGCTGGGAGCCAATATTAATCAGATGGCTGACCAAATCCAAGACCTATTGGAGAACTTAAAAGGGACTGCTGAAATTAAGCAATTGAAAGAGGCGATCGAACAGGAGAGCCACGTCTTACAATCAGATGTGAGTCATCTACTCGATGCAGTCGCAGCATTGGAGAGCGGAGACTTGACGGTACAAGCACCAGTAAGCGATCGCGCCACTGGACTCGTAGCAGATACCCTCAACCGCCTAATTGAAGAATTAGCGCGGATTATGGCGACAGTGTTATCTACCGCTCAACAAGTAACTCAGGGATCGACAGAGCTAGAACAACTAGCAGCAGTAACAGCCCAACAAGCACAGCAACAGGCACACTCAGTTAACGCCGTGCAAGCCTCAGTTGTCACTTTCTCGGATTTGTCCCAACAAACAGCACAACAAGCATTGGCATCAGACCAAGCCGTGCAACAGGCACAAATCGCTGTTACCCAAGGACAGGAGGAAATGGTGAAACTAACCGAAGAAATTAAAGTTCTCCACTCAGGTACGGAACAAATCGTCAAACGCGCCCAAATTTTGACTAACTTCGTCACCTCAGCTGCTCAGTTTGCCAAAGACCAAAAACGAGTTGCTGCCCTAACACGGGTACTTGCGTTAAATGCTTCTATGATTGCCGCTCGTGCCTCTGGACAGCAAGACCCCGACCAATTTGCTAGTGTTGCCCGCGAGTTTGAAACCATCGCGACTCAAGTGAACGATCTTGCCGTACAAACAAACCAAGGTTTGCTAATGTTGCAGCAGCAAGCAGCTCAAATTCAAACTGTAGTGTCTGGGATTAACCAAGACGTGCAAGGCATCAGCCATTCAGTGAATCAATTCGTTGGTAGCGTAGAACAATCGCAGTACGTATTCGAGCTGATTAAAGACGTAACAGACCGCGTGGCACAAGTAGGACAACAAGTAACAGCATCTAGCCAAGCGATCGCCGCAGAAGCACAAACGACGCTGCGATCGATTGAAGAAATTGCGACGGTAGCTGCTAAGACAGAACAGCAATCTAGTTTCACCCAGGAACAAGCCGGATTAATTGACAACATGGCACGGACGTTATTAGAAAAAGTCAGTTTCTTCCGTATTTCTGAAGAGGTGCAGGGAGCAGGGAGCAGAGAGCAGGGAGCAGTGTAGAGGCATTACATGTAACACCTCTACACAGTAACTAGTTATCAGTAAATATATACTACACCCATATACCCGATTATGTTGGAACAACATAGCTCCACTGCTGCTGAGTCAGATTTTGTTGACGTAGCCGAGCTACAATTACAGCAAGAGCTGCGCAGTATGTTTGCTGTTGATACTCAAACTTATCTGCAAACATACATAAATCTCGTCCAAAAGCTTCAGCCTCAAACTTGGACGGCAGACATTCAAGAAACTTATCGCTGCGTCCACACGATCAAGGGTGGAGCCGTGACGGTGGGTGCTGATGGGATTCTTTATGTCTCAACTATTCTAGAGGCCTTACTTTCAGACTTGCGCTATCTGCAAATTGCACCTCCGCTAGAAGACGGTCAGCTATCACAAATGCTAGCAGAGGCGGGAGAACTTCTGACTGCAAGTTTGCAAGTTGAGGCAACAGGAGAAGCGGCGATCGCTGCCGTCCAACCTAGCATCGATCGCATCGCATTTCTGCGCCAAGAAATTCAGCAACTCTACTTACCGGAAGCCAACGAACAGACAAAATTATTTCAAGAGTTTGCCGAACAAGGCTTCGATCTCGTCGTGCTGGACTTGGAAATGGCAATAGAAGACCTGCCCGATCGCGGTCAAGTTCCTCCAGAAGTTATCAAAATAGCAAAACAAACGCTTCAGCAACTCATACAAATTGGCAACGATTTAGAATTTGAGGCTGGTTGGTTAGACTTGCTACGTTACAGTAAAGCTTTACTCAACCGCCCCGAATCCGATTTCTGGCGATCGCAATGGTCTAAATATCTCCCCCTGTTAAAAGACAGCGCCAGACAAGGTGGGAAGTTGCCTGCGGGGAAGGGAGCAGGGAGCAGGGACGAGCTGGGAGCAGAAGGGGACAAGGGGGACAAGGGGGACAAGGGAGCAACTACCAATTACCAATTACCAATTACCAATTACCAACAACCAACTACCGAAACAAATATCCAAGTCCCCGTCCCTCTAGAACGCTTGGAGCGATCGTCTCAGCGTTTGGTGGAGACGCTATTATCTGCAAGGGCAGTGCAAGGATTTTATCAATCGTTACAGACGCAAATCGGACAACTGCTGTCGCTGGCGCAAGATAGCGTGCAATACCTGACGCAGTTACGACAAGTTCAAGACGATTACGCCCTTTTAGACAACTTACAGCAACAGCGCTCTAGTGTGTCAACGGCTCCAGTTTTAGAGCGATATCGTCAAGGTTATACGATTGTCAATCGCCTGCTAGAAGTGAGTTTGCGCCTGTCAGAATTGGGCGCAGAAGCAGCGACAAGTTCGCGGCTAACAGCAGATAGTTTGCAATTGTTAGATCGCAATGTCCTCAACCTCCAACAAACAGTAGAAGAAAGTCGGCTGATCCCGTTTAAGGTTTTGGGTTTTCGGGCGAAAGGTATTCTCCGCGATCTGATCAATCGCTTTGGTAAGCCAGCTCAGTTAATCGTACAGGGGGAACACTTGGAACTCGATGCTGGTACGGTACAACACCTAGAGCCAGCTCTATTACACTTAATGCGTAACGCCTACGACCATGCTTTAGAGTCTGCTGCCGATCGCCTAGCATTAGGGAAACCGGAACAAGGCACGATTATCTTATCGCTACGCCGCCAAGGTAAATTTTACCTGCTATCCTTGCAAGATGACGGAGGTGGCATTGATGCCAGCAAGATTTCCCAACTTGCCCAAGCGCGAGGACTACCCCTGACTCGTACCGATACCCCCGCCGATTTGCTTGCCGTTCTCTGTCAATCTGGCTTTAGCTCTCGCAGCGAAGTGAGTGATATTTCTGGACGCGGGGTAGGGATGGACGTAGTTGCCACCCAAATTGCTAGCATCGGCGGACATCTCAACTTGAAAACGGTACTGGGAGCAGGGACGACTTTTCAGATGCAGGTTCCCGTTCCACACTTATTAGTACGCTGCGTCTTGGTACAGGCAGGCGATCGCAACTTTGCCATTCCTGCCGAGGAGATCGTCACCACGACTCTTTGGAGTAATTTATCAGCAACGCCCAGCGATCGCGACCCGATGTCTAGCGCTCCTAACTGGTTTGTAACTCAAGATGAAGCTTCAATACCATGTCTTGACTTATTAGAATACTGGCAACCAGGAGCGAGAGCCAACCGTCCGTTGTCAGATACAGCCATTTGCTTGCGGGTGCGTTCTACTTTCTCCTCCACGGCAGCTGAACGAGACGCTTGGTTGCTAGCAGATGACTTGCTAGAACAGTCAGAATTGTCGATCGAGTCTTTACCCAGTCCGTTAATTTCACCTATAGGGATGATGGGGGTAACTTTACAAACTGATGGAACGTCGATCGCGGTTTTAGAACCTGCATCTCTAGCAGCACATCTGTGGATGAATCCCACTGGAGATGGCGATCGAACTGTCATTCCTAGCTTCGATCTAGCAGAAATATTTGCCGAGCCTCCTGCTGCTAGTCGTACTATTCTCGTTGTTGATGACGCAGCGCTGGTGAGGCGGCGAATTGAAGCAAGTTTGACTGCAAACGGTTACACAGTTGAGACTTGTCGCGACGGTTTAGAAGCATGGACTTGGCTCTCTAGCCATTCCGTACCAGCTTTGTTAATTACCGATATTGAGATGCCAGGGATGGACGGTTTCACCCTGATCGATCGCTGTCGGCAAGCAGGCATGAAATTACCTGCTCTTGTCATTTCTTCCCGTTTATCAGAAGAGTGGAGCAACGAAGCGCAGCGCGTCGGTGCAACAGATTACCTCACCAAAGGATTTACGACCCCTGAATTGTTGAGTAAAGTAGGCTCTTTTGTAAGTCGTATGTAAGTCAAAAGTCAAAAGTCAAAAGTTAAAAATCAAAACTGACTACTCCCTGCTCCCTGCTCCCTGCTCCCTTGTAGTATTTTAGTAACGAAGGATCGAGTTAGGTAGGGCAATGGTAGGGGAAGATTTTCAGATTTGCGATCGCGACTTGAGCAATAAGGCTTTGGCTCAATTCATGGATGCTACGGCAATTGCAGTAGATACGGAAACAATGGGTTTGCTCGTCCACCGCGATCGCCTTTGTTTGGTACAGTTATGCGATAATCGGGGCAGAGTTGCGGTTGTCCGCATTGCCAAAGGACAAACGGACGCACCTAATTTAAAACAATTATTAGAAGCAGATATCGAGAAAATTTTTCATTTTGCACGGTTCGATCTTGCTACCCTAAAACATCATCTCGGTATTCAAGTCGCACCGATTTTTTGTACAAAAATTGCTAGTAAATTAGTGCGGACATACACAAATCGCCACAGTTTGAAAGAATTAGTCCAAGAATTAGAACTGGTAGAACTTGATAAAAGCGCTCAAAGTTCCGACTGGGGAAATGCAGCCAATTTATCTGAAGAACAACTCCGCTATGCCGCTAATGATGTCCGCTATTTAATCTCATTGCGGCAAAAACTCATAGAAATGCTCAAACGAGAAGAACGCTGGGAACTCGCGCAAACCTGTTTTCAAACTTTGCCAACCATTGTTGCGCTTGATTTGTTGCAATTCAAAGATTTATTCGAGCATTAATTTAAAAGTCAAAAGTCAAAAGTCAAAAGTCAAAAGAACTGATAACTGATAACTGCTCACTGAATTAAGCCAGATGCTAGTTCGCGGACGATCAAAATTTGGAATTTACCCGCAGGAACGCTTGTACTGAGGCGGCGGACGAATAGATGATAAGTTCCCGTTTCAGTGCGGACATCTCGCTCGATCGCGACTATGGGTGCATTGCTATTCGAGCTATTTTCTAAAAGATAGCAGGCATCAAGTAGGGCTTCAAGTACGACTGAATTAGCCGTTCCTACTGCCTTTTCAACCAAGGTTGTTGCTTGAGGCAAAAGGCGATGTTTGAATTCATCGGAGTTTAAAGCCATTTTTTTCAGTTATCAATTATTAGTAGCAAGTAAGTAGTGAGTAGCGATCGGTTTTGACTTTTAACTTTTAACTTTTGACTCTTAACTTTTGACTTTTAACTTTTGGCTTACGACTTACGACTTATTCCTCTATAAGCGTGCAACAAACTGAGAAACTTCCGGCGATCGAAAGAGCGCGGATCGCTTCTACTACCAGAGCGATCGACTGCTTTATGAGTAGTAATTCTTGCATCAGGAACTTTACTTTGAGCAATTAACCAAGCGAGAGATTTATATTGAGCTTGAGTATAACCACTGTGACGGCGATCGCGATCGCGTCCGTCTACTGGAGTTTCTAGCGAGACATGGTAGGCAAAGTTATTGACTGAAGATGCAAGGTTGGGATGAGTTTTGACGGTTTCAGCTCCATTACTACCTATAAAAACAGAATTTGCTGCTCCAAAAGCTCGTTTTTCTGGCGGGACTATGTATATTACCGTACCATCTAACCCAATTAGGGTATGGTAGCTAACTTGTTTATCGTCTTGCTGGTGTGGAGTTCGGAAGGTATTGATTGCAGAAGCGGCGGAGTAAACAGTCTCGTGCAAAACGATAATTGGTTGGTTGTAGACTGGTTTGCCGTAAATATCTGTGGCGAAGCGATCGCCATAATTGAGCGGATGCGCCCAGGCAATCTGATATCTTGGTTTATAGCTGGTAGCAGTAGTAGCATTAGCTACCCGTGACTCTTGGGAAGAATTGTCAACCTTTTGTTGCTTTTGTTGCTGTGGAGCTTCAGGCGCAGGCACAACTGTCTCCTCGTAGGATACAGGGACAGCAGGTAAAACAGATGCATCTATTTGTTGTAACTCTGGTGTTTGAGGAAATAGAGCAAGTGCTACAGCAACGCATAAAGATAGAACAAATATTAGTAAAGCTCTCGTTTTCCAAACCCTGATTTCCATTGAAGTGTAAATATTGGTAATTGGTAATGGGTAATTGGTAGTTGGTAGTTGGTAATGGGTAATTGGTTGTGATTCTCCTCTGCTCCTCCGCTCCCCTGCTCTCTTCTCCCTGCTCTCTTCTCCCTGCTCGCTTATGTCACTCTTTTGGATGATGATATTTATTTCTGCATCAAGACTGTTTTACAGTGGAATAGTTACAGACACTACAAAAATCTTTACCCATAGAGCGATCGCATTTATGTCAACCGAAAAGCGTAAATCGTCTAATTCTAACAAACAAGAAAAAGTCGTCTACCGTGAATTTGGTGGCGACAACTCGGCGGCTACAGAAAGAGCTGTTCCAGACTTACCACCCTCTCAGCAAAACCTGCGCGTCCAATCTTCTCGCGCTGGACGTAAGGGAAAGACTGTCACTGTCATCACTGGTTTTCAAGCCAAGCCAGAAACTCTAACAGCATTGCTCAAACAGCTCAAATCTCAGTGTGGTGCTGGCGGTACGGTGAAAGAAAATGAAATTGAAATTCAAGGCGACCACAAGCAAAAATTATTGCAAGTTTTGACTCAAATCGGTTACAAAGTCAAGATTAGTGGCGGCTGAGAAGATGTTATATTTTGGATTTTAGACGATCGCTAGAATCAAATCTATCTCAATGGTGATGTCACAGTTTTAACCATTATGTCAACCTATAGTGGTGGAATACGGTAGCTTGTCTGTGCTTATTGCAGCTAGTAAGGTACTTTTACACAATTACTATATGGGAGGATGAAATGGACATTATTCGTTTGCTGTGTGCCATTTTTTTACCACCACTAGGCGTTTTTTTACAAGTGGGTTTGGGAATTGATTTTTGGATTAATGTTCTGTTAACGCTACTGGGATACGTTCCTGGTATTGTTCATGCTGTTTGGATCATTCTTTCTAAGAAGTAGTAATTGGTAATAGTGAGTGGCTAGTGGCTCGATTCCACTCACCAGTCACTAGTTACTAGCCACTAATCACTGCTAATATTCAATTCCTGGTTGAGCTTTGACACCTTGTTCGCGAAATGGGTGTTTAACTAAAGTCATTTCTGTGACAAGATCTGCTTTTTCGATTAACGCGATGGGTGCGCCTCTTCCCGTTAAAATAACATGACTATTGACTGGCTTTTGCTCCAATCCAGTTAAGATTTCTCCTATTTCTAAATATCCAAGTTTAAGTGCTACGTTAATTTCATCTAATAACACTAGATTAAAATCTGAGTTGAGGATGTATGCTAATCCTTGTTGCCACGCTGCCTTAGCATTTTGGATATCGCGATCGCGATCTTGGGTTTCCCAAGTAAAACCCTCTCCCATAGCATGAAATTCTAAGCGATCGCCAAACTGACTGAAAATAGCTTTTTCCGCAGGTTCCCAAGCACCTTTAATAAATTGCACGATCGCCACTCGATAGCCATGTCCGAGCGATCGCAGTACCATACCTAGAGCTGCTGTGGTTTTCCCTTTACCGTTACCCGTATTGACAATAATTAAGCCTTTTTCTTTTGAGGCTTTCGCAACGCGATCGTGTTGTACCTGTTGGCGGCGCTGCATTTTTTGGCGATACTGTTCTGCTGTCAGCGAGGATGATTCTGTGACGGCGACATCGCTGGTGGTTTCTAAGCTGCGATCGGATTGAGAGTTAGTTGGCATCAGGTTGACAATAAACAGACTGGGATAATTTTAGGATAGTTTGATTTGAATTTAATTGTTGGTTGACAGTGACTAGTGGCTAGTGGCTGGTGACTAGAATTGCTCCCTTGTCCTCCTTGTCCTCCTTGTCCTCCTTCTCCCTACTCCCTTTCACAAGCGATATTGATGAAAAACCTCGCTAGCGGCGCGATGGACGAGGGAATGACGGTAAACGAGAGATGTCATATCTTCTGCATACCCGCCACCAATGACGCAGGCAACAGGATAGCCAGCCGCAACGCAGGTACTCAAAACTTGCATGTCGCGGCGAAATAAACCAGTATTCGTTAAAGCTAATTTCCCCAAGCGATCGCCTATATGCGGATCGACTCCGGCATCGTATAGTACTAAATCTGGCTGAATCCTTGATAGTAAATCTGGTAGATATTGAGCTAGCGTTTGCAAATATTCATCGTCTTCCATGCCTTCGGGTAAAGGCACGTCTAAATCGCTTTTCTGTTTTGTCCCAGGAAAATTAATTTCGCAATGCATCGAGAACGTAAACACGCTGGGGTCATTTTGAAAAATAAAAGCAGTGCCATCTCCTTGATGTACGTCTAAATCTACAATCAAAACTTTGCGGACGAGATTTAATTCTTGTAATACGCGAGTGGCGATCGCTAAATCGTTAAAAATACAGAAACCAGAACCATAACTGGGAAAAGCATGATGGGTTCCTCCTGCTGTATTGCAAGCTAATCCGCACTCTAACGCTAACTTGGCGGTTAAAACAGTTCCTCCGACTGCAACACAAGTACGGTTGGCTAAAGCTGGACTCCAAGGTAATCCAATGCGCCTCTGTGCTTTAGCATCTAGCGTCCCGGTACAATAAGCCTGGACGTATTCTGGTAGGTGTACCAACTCAATCCAAGCCTGCGGCGGACGTTCGGGAATCTGAAATTGTTCTGGATACGCTACGCCATCAGCTATCAGTAACTCGTAAAGCAACTGAAACTTCGGCATGGGAAAGCGATGAGTATCGGGTAAGGGAACGACGTAATCGGGATGGTAGACCAGGGGTAAATCCATGCTTAGCTATTAGCAGTTGACTTCCCTATATTTTCTCTCCCATGCGGTACAAGTAAGCTTGACATATCTGGACCTGCGGGAATAATCCCACCAGGATTTAAGGGAAATAGATTGCCGTAGTAATCTTGCTTGACACTTTCTAAATCGCAAGTATCAGCCACCCCAGGTAATTGATACAAATCGCGCAGATACGATCCTAAGTGTTGATAGTCTTGAATGCGGCGGCGGTTGCATTTAAATATGCCGTAGTAGGCGATATCAAACCGAAATAGAGTGGTAAATAGCCGGATGTCTGCTAGAGTTACGCAATCGCCACATAGATACCGACTGTTTGCCAAGGCTGCATCGATTTCGTCTAATGTTGCGAATAATTCGTTGCAAGCTTCTAAGTATGCCGCTTGTGTCTGAGCTAAACCGCAGCGGTATACCCCATTATTGACAGCATGGTAAATTTTTTCATTCCACCAATCAATCTTTTCTCGCAAATCTTCAGGATAAAGCTCTAATTCTGGATACTGGGCAAACTCGTTAAAGGCATTATTTAAGATGACAATAATTTCTGCACTCTCATTATTGACGATCGCCTTTGTTTGTTTATCCCATAAGACGGGAACCGTACAGCGTCCTTGATATCCTGATTTCGCCAACTGATACAACTCTGCTAGGCTGCGACAGCCTTCTTCTTGCTGATGTAGTACCCAACCGCCTTGAATTGGATCGGGTGTGGCGATCGCAACTGAGATGGCATCTTCTAAACCCTTGAGCGATCGTACCACGAGCGTTCTGTGCGCCCAAGGGCAACTAAGTCCGACGAAAAGTTGGTAGCGTCCTGTTGCTGGTGGGTAAGGACTGTCTATACCAATAGAGTCGCGAAACTGACTGCTAGGACGAAGATATTCCCCCGATTTACCACGGGGTGCAAGCTGCGACATCATCAACTGCCAAAGTGTCGTCCAAACAAATTTGCCCAACCAGATAATTAACTTGGGTGGTAGAGATTTCCCCTTCTGCTTGGGTTTGGTAGCAGTTACATTTTGGTTATCAGCGCTCATTTTCAGACAAAAATCAACGATTTATTGTCAGCTTGGCTTTCTCGATCGACAGTCTGTAAAAGCTTAGAAAGTTGGCAAAGTAAGGAAATGCGAATAAAAGGACATGAACCTTCACATCTTTTGGTACTAGAACCTAAATCTAGCTGCACTCTATTTTAATTATAACTGCAAATCATTGACAATAATTGTACAGATAAACGACCGAGCGATTGTCAGTTGCTCCCAGATTGCACCCACCAAAGACTGGCATAAATGCGATCGAGTGCCAGTAACTCCTCATGTTTGCCCTGTTCGACAATCTCACCTTTGTCCATGACGTAAATGCGATCGCTGTAGCGAATTGTGGAAAGGCGGTGAGCAATGGCTACTGTCGTGCGATTTTGGGTAATCTTGGTTAAGGATTTTTGAATTGCGGCTTCGGTTTCGTTGTCCACCGCAGATGTTGCTTCATCTAAAATCAGTATTGGCGGGTTTTTGAGAATGGCACGGGCGATAACTTCGTTAAGCTTCGCTAACGCAATTCGCTGTCTTTGTCCGCCAGAAAGCTTCTGTCCCCGTTCTCCAACGATTGTATCGTACCCTTGTGGTAATTCCAGAATAAATTCATGGGCTTCGGCTAACTTGGCAGCATCAGCGATCGCTTCATGACTGGCACTAAAGCTGCCATAGGCGATATTATCTGCTACCGTACCGTGAAATAAAAACACATCTTGACTTACCCAACCTATGCAACTTCGCAAATCGCGCAACTGAAGCGATCGAATGTCAATACCATCGATTTAAATGCTGCCTTGTTGCACCTCATAAAAGCGTAGCAGCTTGGCTAGCGTGCTTTTGCCCGATCCGGTCGCGCCAACAATACCGATGCTTGCGCCAGCCCGAATGTGCAGTGAAATGTTTTTGAGTACTGGAGTAAAGCCGTCATAGGTGAAACTCACGCGATCGATTTGCACTTCGCCGCGCACCTGCTGCATCGGCAAAGATCGCGTTCCAGCCGCCATTGTAATTGGTGTCTGCATCAATCCCATGACTCGCCGAATCGATGCCATTGCCCGTTGATATTCGTCCAGAATTTCGCTCAATTCGGTAAAAGGCCATAGCAGATCTTGAACGATGAACACCATAAAGCCGTAAGTACCAACGCTGAGGCGATCGCCCAATACTTCCATACCACCTAGATACAGCGTGGTGACAAAACCCAGCAAAATCAGAAATCGAATTAGCGGCACAAAGGCAGCAGAAAGGGCGATCGCCCTCGTGTTACTTTTGCGGTAGGCATCGCTTTCTTGGTAAACTCGACTGCGTTCGTAATCTTCAGCAGTGAAGCTTTTGATTGTTGCGATGCCCGATAGATTGTTAGCTAGGCGATCGCTGATGATGGCAGCGCGATCGCGTACTGCGTCGTAACGGTCAGCCAAACGCGACTGAAAAGCAAACGTCCCCCACAAAATTAATGGAATGGGCAGCATGGCAAGCCAGGAGATCCCAGGAGTCAGAATGACAAAACTGCTGCCTACAGCGAATACCCGCGTGAAAAAGCTCAGCAGATCTTGAGCGCCAAAGTTAAGAAAGCGTTCTAGCTGGTTGATGTCGTCGTTTAAGACCGATAGCAGCATTCCGGTACTGCGATCTTCAAAGTAACCTAGTTCTAGCTGTTGCAAATGGCTGTAGGCATCGGTTCGCAGTTCGTGTTGCACGGTTTGAGCTAAGTTGCGCCACAACTTGTCGGCTCCGTATTGAGTCAGCGATTCTAAGCCCCAAGTAGCAATTGTCAGCAGCGACAGCAGCAGCAATTGAGTCGCGACATCTGGAATGCCAAAGCGAGCAATGAACGAAGTTTGGCGCTCGACAACCACATCAACGGCAACGCCAATTAAATAGGCAGGGGCAAGATCGAACAAAGTGCGAAGAATCGAGCAGGCGATCGCACTCCCTATTTGAGTTCGATAGGGTTTGGCATAACTTAGTAGACGCAGTAAAGGGTGAGTAGAGCTTGCCATTATTTAGGATGAAAGAATCAAGTTTGATTGATGAATGAGAGCTATGCCAAAAATAAGCCTGCTTACGGTGATATTGAGGTTGAAACTATTTTTGATACGCAGCGAAATCATTATCAGATTGTGCATTTGGGTTGGCATCATAATCGGTGGGTACATCATTGTGTAATGCATCTCGATATTCGGAATGGGAAGATCTGGATTTTTTACAACTCAACAGAGCATGATATTGCTGCCGATTTAGTGATTTTGGGCGTGCCGAAGCAAGATATCGTGCTGGGATTTTATCCTCTTTTTATGCGAGAAATGAGTGATTATGCAGTGGGTTAGAAGTGAAAGAGTAAAGTGTATTTAGGTAGAATTTAGTGAATATTGACGAGTTAGTTGTAGAGGCGATCGCCTACTGATTTATCTGCATCAAGGTAGCGATCGCAGACCTTTTAGAGTATTGAGTGCCTGTGTTATCACTGAAAGTTTTTAGCTTCTCAAGTATTTGCTGAGAAACTCCAGTTGGCTTTCCATCTCTTCAGCAGTCTTGTTTGAGATGAATTCCAGAATCGCTCGAACTTGCTCCCCGACTGAGTAATTTTGGGCAAGGAGGGCGATTCCTGAGTGTTTTTCTCCACTTGCAATGAATTCAGTATGGAGCTGGTAAAAATCTCCAATGTTATGACTGTAGAGAACTCGCCGTTGCTTAGTTGCTAAACGTAACTGTTCAACATCAATTAAGCCTTCGGTTTGAGGTTCTTGGACTGCGATCGCATCAATGTTACGGGCACGCAACGCTCTTAGGAGCGAGCGATCTTGAGAATCTTCGTCGAGATAGAGGCGAATCATGCCTATGCCATCGATCTTGTAGAAGATCGATCTAACTTTTCAAGGCGTTGGTCTTCTGCTGCTTGATGAGCAATATCAGCTTCGATTTCGGCAACATTAGCGTGGTAATAGGCAAGAGCGGCGTAAACTTCGGCAAGCGTAATATTTCCGATGCGATCGCCAATTTCCTCAGCCGCTAGCCCCCGCTTGTACCAGGAAACTATGCGTCGAACCGTTACGCCTTTACCTGAAATGTGCGGGACACCGCCGTGGAGTCCTGGGGTGCGGTCGATCAAAGTGCCAATATCTACTGTGGTTGTTGTCATTTGCCGTTATTTTTATGGGTAAAGATTATGACTATTCTAAAGGTAAGAGCTGCAATGGTAGCGATTGCCCTCGGCTCTCACTCCCCCACCGCTTCAACAACTCGATCGCCCATAAAAAATGAAGTGCGATCGCAAGTTTTATAACTGAATATGGGTGTTTGGACATAGATTTAGGGTGTGTTGACGAGGTAGTTGTAGAGGCGATCGCCCGCTAATTTATCTGCATCGCTGCTAGTATCTTCCAAAACTATAAAATGAGAATAGCAAGTCTGCGAGTCGTGAGTAGATAGCATGAGAATGACTCCAAAAGAGGAACTGATTCAAGCAATTGAGCGATTGCCCGACGATCTGGTTGGGGTACTTTTAGAATTGTTAAAGGTATTGCAGCGGCAGCGATCGCCTGAAGCAGCAAGGTCAGCACCACGAGAACCAGAGATGGCAACAGTGGAGGAAGCGCCTAGTCGGTTGCATCGCAAGCAAGGGGTTTTAGTCATTGAAACTGGACATTTGCATGGGTTTGACATCAATGCATTCATTAATGAAGTAAGAGAGGAGCGGTTTCAGAATCAGATTGAGCAAGCTGATACATGAAAATTTTGTACGATACATCTGTGTTAATTGCAGCTTTGTTGGTTGAACATACCAGTCACAATTTAGCTTTTCCTAAACTTGAACTAGCGCGACGGGGAGAGGTAAAGGGTTACATTTCAACTCATAGTTTGGCGGAAATTTATGCTGTAATTACTCGTTTGCCTCAACCCTTAAGAGTGTTGCCTGCTGAAGCAGAGGTAGCGATCGCAGACCTTTTAGAATATCTAGAGCCTGTGCCGTTATTGACGCAAGAGTATCAGAAGGCAATTGCGTTGATGACGACGCAAAAGCTCGGAGGTGGGGGTATTTTTGATGCAGTCATTGCTCAGGCTGCTTTAAAGGTTGAAGCCGATTGCATTTTGACATTAAATCCTAAAGATTTTACACGCCTGGGAGACGAGATTGCGGTTCGAGTACAGATGCCTGAGTGAAGGATGTCAGCGATCGCCTCTCCTGATGACTCAGTAAATTTATTAGAAGTGTCATGAAAACCAAAAGCGATCGCTAGATTTGCAGATAAAGATGGTGGGTTTAGCTATGTATTTATGAGGTGTTGAGTTACTTTACCCTGAATTGGTCTGAGGTGCTGCATATGATTTTTGTGGGAGGTACTTAAAAATATCATCTAACATTCTGTTTACTCCTAAAGGTCCGTTGGCGCTCCACTTAATTGCATCGACGAAGTAAGCTCGATTATTTTTAACGGCATTGAGAGAGGCTATTAATGGGTTTTTCAAAAAGAGTGGTTTTGACTTGCCATCATAATCCATGATAAATAAGATATCAGCATCGTATTGATTCAAGATTTCAACACTAATTACTTCATTGCTATTTAAATTAATCTTATTCGTTAAGCCGATGTCAGAAAAAATCTCATGAGAAGTATGTGCGGACTTTGTAATTACAAATGTACCTTGGTAGTATATAAGTACAGTGACTTCTATTTCTTGTGGCTTGCAACTCAATTGTTTTCTTAATTTTTTAATCCGAGTTTGATATTGTAAAAGTAATTCATTTGCTTCTACTTCTTTATCAAGAAGTTGAGCGAGGTAAAGTAAATTCTTTTTAAAAGAAGTGTTTTCTTCATAATTAACTAAAACTGTGGGCGCAATCTCTGATAGCTTTTTGTAAATGTTTTTATGGGCAAAATCCATTGCTAAAATTAAATCTGGTTTAAGTTTGAGAATCTTTTCTAAGGAAGGATTGAACGCATCTCCAACATTTAGGATCGATTTAGTATCATCTGGGGTTAATCCATCGAGTGATTCTTTTCCTCGAACGATAGAGGTTGCCATTCCAATCGGTTGAATCCCAAGAGCCAGTACAGGATCGACTAGATATCTAGGGTCTAATGCGATTATGCGTTTCGGTTTTACTGGAATACAGGTTTCTCCTAGCCTATGTTGAACGATTCGACAGCCAGGAGAACTAGTTATTGGAATATTATACTTCTGGATAACTGGACTATAGCAAGCTGTAGTCACAAGAAAGGATAAAGCGATTAGGAGAAATGGCTTTACCAAACAATACATTGAGTTTTTCATCATACTTTGTGTTGATTTTAAAAAAAATCAATCAATGATTAACTGCAAAGCCAGTTAAAACTCCCAACTGATGGAACCAACGATCGTAAACGGTTCGGTTCTTTCAACGTTTGTGGGGCTATAGGCAAATGCAGCAGCGTCTATATCAAATATGTTACGCATATTAATCGCCGCATTAAAACGACCTCTCCGGTGGTAAAGGGCTGCATCAGTACGAAAATAATCCCCCATTTCAAACGAGTTATCCAAATCTCCTTGTCGCGCACCGACATAAAACAACCCCAGACCAAAGCCTAAACCTTCTAAATCCCCTGTTTGAATCTCATAGGTTGTCCAGAGGCTAGCTTGATTTTCTGGCACGTTTGGTAATCGATTGCCGACCGGAGTGGCGTTATCTTCAGTGACTTCTGCATCCGTGTAAGCATAGGCAGCAGTTACATTCCAACCAGGCAAAATCTCACCCGTAAGGTCTAGCTCGATGCCTTGACTACGCTGTTCCCCAGTCTGAATAGAAAAATCAGGGTCATCTGGATTGGGTGTAAGAACATTAGTCTTAGTGAGATGATAGGCTGCCAAAGTTGCTGAGAGCCTACCATCGAGAAAGTCAGCTTTAACCCCGACTTCATACTGAGTGCCTCTCGACGGTTCAAAGGTGACATCTTCATCTACACTTGTGTTGTCGAATCCAGAGAGAGGGGCAAAAGAGCGAGTGTAGCTGGCATAGAGAGAAACTTCTTCGCTGGGCTGATAGACCAAGCCGACACGCGGGCTGAAAGCACCATCATTCCTTGTTGGAAAGCGAATTACTTCTCCCCCTGTATCGGTATCTGCTTCAAAGTCAGTTGAAGCCCAATCATAGCGACCGCCGATTAGGAATTTCAAACGATCGCCCAAAGCGATCTGATCCTGGAGATAAACGCCGTAGGATCTCCTGACAAGATCGAAATCAGAGAATGTCAGACGTGTCGAATATGTTGGTTTTGGGATATCGTAATTTGGATTGCGGATATCTAGAGGAGGCAGAGGTGTATCGGCACTGATGCGATCGCCAACATTGCTAAAGCGATTAAAATCAAAACCCGCTAAGACCTGATGTAAAATCGATCCAGTTATAAACTTGCCAAGCAAGTCAATCTGTCCGAAATAGTTGTTTCTCTCAAAGACAGCTGTGGAAACATTGAACTCATCCAAAAAGCGGTCGTCTATTAGTGTTGTACCAGAAGCTACATCCTCTCCAAAACGAGTAATATTTATGGCAACATTATTCCGAATCTGCCAGTTATCGTTAAATTTGTGATTTAGGATGTATCCAAACCTTTGAGAAGTGGTATCGACCTGGCTTAAGCTCGGATAGTAGGTGGCAAAGTCTCTAGGTGTTAAGCTGCCATCGCTTAGAAATACAGCATTACCGAGACCAGAAGCAGGGTAGCCAGAAAGACGAGTGTACTCATAGTAAAGATTCAGATTTGTCTTTTCGCCGATCTTGAAGGTAAGGGAAGGCGCGATCGTCGTCAGTCCTCTATTGGCAAAATCTTGAAAATCACTTGAACCTTGATAGCTGGCGATAAATCGATACAGTACCGTTTTGTTATTATTCAAGGGTCCTGATAAATCGATGCTGGGTTGATAAAATCCATAATTTCCTGCCTCAAACGCGAGCTTGTAGTAGGGGTCACTCAGGGGTTTTTTAGTCACCGTGTTAACAATACCACCTGGCTCCCCAGCACCAAACAAGACTGAAGCAGGTCCTTTGAGGACTTCCACTCGCTCGACCGTCTCAATGGGTGACAGGACATAGAAATCACCGTCTGGAAAGCCATCTCGAAAATTTACAACGCCCGTTCCCGCTTGGTCAAATCCTCTGATAATTTTGTTTGTAATCGGCGCACCACCATAGCTTCTGCTTCCAGGAGTTACACCGCTGACGGTTTCCAGTGCCTCAGTTACAGTTCTCACATTGCGGTCTTCAATAACTTGTTGCGGCACGACCTGAATCGATTGGGGGATGTCGCGCAAGGGTGTGTCAGTTTTAGTAGCAGTTGAGGCATTAGGCACATTATACCCATCTTGCTCATCCGTCACCACAATTTCCTGCTCGTCAACCAATGGTTTTTCTGGCTGGGTTTCACCCTCTGGCGCTGGCGGAGTCTGGGCGGCGGATGTACCTGGTGTGAAGCTAAAAATTAATCCTTCATTTGGAGCGTCATACAACTGCACCTGTGGTAAAGCTGCTTCTCCCGTCACCGCGACTCGTATACTGTTGGTAGTAGCCTGAGTCACTCTCACAAGAGTAATGCCACTGGCGGGATTATCTTGACGAAATCCCCCTTGGGGAAGTGCTAGCACGGCATTAGGAATATTTGCAATATAGGTTTTGCCTAAAACCAGAGTTACAGGCTGGAGTGCTTTTCCTTGAGTGGTTTGTAGAATTATCTCTACACCTTTGTCGGTAGGATTCGCTACCACTCCTGTAATTGATACAACACCCCCCTGTTTCCCCCCTTGGTAAGGGGGGACGGAAGAGGGGTTCCCTTGGTCAGGGGCAACAGAAGAGGGGTCGCTCGGTGTTTGTACGAGTGTTTGAGCGCTGGTCGCGAGACTCTCGATTTCGCTCAGTTGGGGAAGATTTTTGTTAGCTTCTCGAATATCTCCTACTTCCTCGCCTTTCGCAGGAGTACCAAGCAAAAGCGCGATCGCACTTGCCACCCCGATCGCCAAAAACAACCGCACCGACAACCGCTCTAGGCTCATCGCAACTCCTTCCACCTACTGAAATGCTCTATTGCAAATCACTTTTAATAAGTTGTGAAAAGTAGTGTAGAGAAGTTGCTCTCGCCTTGTCTATCAAAAAAGCGACAGCGGCGATCGAAAAAACGACAATCGAAGCGCGATCGCGATCCTCAGTCTGCTTTAATCGCCCGTTTTCCCGCCAGACATTGGCTCGGTGTAATCCCGAACCGCCGCTTAAACGCGCTGGCAAAATTCCCCAAATGCCCGTAACCAACTCGCATCGCCACCTCAGCCACCGTGCGATCGCCCTGGCGCAATAACTGTTTTGCCTGCTCCAGTCGTCGCTGCTGCAAATAGTCCATCACTGTCATGCTAAATAAAGTTTGGAACCCACGTTGCAGAGAACGATGGGTTAACCCGACCTGCTGTGCTAACTGGGGCAACGAAAGAGGCTGAGCAAATTGTGTCGTCAAAATCTCCCTTGCATAGTGCAACCGTGCGATCGTCTCTGGTTTCAATCTCGGTGCAGATTGATTCCGCGTCCCATCTTCCGCAATTAGGTCAAGGTGCATTGCCAACAGTTCAAACACCTTTCCTTGAAGATACATCCGTTTTGCCGCACCCCGATAAGGCGCATTCCACATTTGGAGAGCTAGCGATCGCATTGCTGGGGTGACTTGAGGATAAAACGACACCTTCCAATCTTCCCCTTTGAACAACTGCTTAACCGGATCGGACTGTCGCAGGCGATCGTTGAGGAAAAATGATTCCATCACGTCTGGCTCAATCTCGATATTGACAAAGGTTAAATGCTGTGGATCTCGATATTGTTCCAGATAGGCAGGCGAAATCCCACTTCCCGACAAATAGCTGCAAGTCCTGTCGAATGTGGGATGAATATTACAGTCTAGAAAACCTGACAGAAAAATTGTCATCTGAATCGGATGCTTGTGAGCGGATACCTTCACCCCTAAATCTTGGCGATATTCAATATCCTCGAAATTTAACCACACGCCAGGCAACAATTCTGTTCCCCAACCGTAGCCCTGTCCCAGGTAGTCTGGCACTCCCGTTATTTCCTCAAACTCATCCAAAATTATATTGTCAGGACAAGTAACAGGAGCCTGCTCGTGCAGTCCATCCCAGTCGGATTGGGTGAAAATCAGGGTCATGCTGGCGCTACATCAAGATCGCAAATTAACTTGAGTGATAATAATTTGCAATAGTGTACCACGATCGCCCCGAAACCCGAAACGCCTCATACCAATCTGAAACAAGAATGCAACACACAAATAAAACGCGATCGCTCCTCCATAGTCAACCAGTCGCAGCCAAAGACTCAGAAGGCAAAGGAAAAACAGGAGTGCTAGCGATCGCAATTTCTGACTCCTGTTCCATTGTCAGAATGACGATCGTAGCTAGCGATGCTCTACACTTAAGCAATGATAGTAAATTTCAATAATTCCATCGCGATCGCCTGATACTATTTTATCTGGGAGCGTTGCTTGGGGCGATCGACTTGGTATCTTTTCGCTACATAAGTGCTTCCAGTCACATAGAGATACTCAACTTAAGATTTATGACAATCGCCTTGTCAGACCAGGATTATCAACAACTGTGGCAGGAGATGCTGTGTAGCAATATTTCTCCGCACACCGATCCTGCTGACACGATCTGGAAGTTTCCGCATCAGTTGGGTATTGGGTATAAACGGGTGATTCAGCTGCGGGGTATACTACTAGAAATTCACAACTATAACTTGCATGACGATTTGAGCGTCCAATTTCAGCCCTCTAGCACTGCTGAATGTGAATTTGGGTTTCAAATTTCGGGTGCGCGTCATGGTATGCGCGGTGGGCAAAACTTTCTTGCTTGGGGTTGGGGGACTGGCGGAACATGGGAAGCTCTAGCAGGAGAAAAAATTGTCAAAGTCGATATTCACCTCGAATCTCCCAGCCAGTTGATAAGTTTTATAACCAGCGATCGCCAACAACTCCCTACGCAATTGAAACAACTCATTGAGGGTGTCACTCATGAAACCTACGAAGAAATTGGCACGATTGCAACTACCATGCAACTACCTCTAGAACAGATTTTGCACTGCCCTTATCAGGGATTAACCAGACAAATCTATCTTGAAAGTAAGTGTCTGGAACTGATTGCACTACAATTAGAACAATTAGCGACACCGCAAAAGTGCGATCGCTCTCAGGTTCTTAAAGGCAACGATATCGATCGCATTTACCAAGCCAGGGAAATTTTAATCTGCAAATGCGATCGCCCACCGTCTTTAATGGAGTTAGCACGACAGGTAGGGCTGAATGACTACAAGCTCAAGCTCGGCTTTCGACAAGTTTTTGGTACTACTGTATTTGGTTATCTACATACTTATCGACTGGAGCGATCGCGCCAATTATTAGAAACGGGGCAGATGAGCGTTGGCGAAGTCATGCGGACAGTAGGTTATGCTAACCGAGGGCATTTTGCCACAGCTTTTAAGCGCAGGTTTGGCGTTAATCCCAAGACTTACTTATCGAAGCAGTGACAATAATCCGTTTAGGGATCGAAAAAATCCGTCTGCGAGCCATTTTTCTGTCAAGAGGGCTAGCAAGTTCGTGTATGCTTATTGAGAAGATTTTTAATTAGCGCTCAAAACATCTGTCCAGTCTTGTTACTACCATCTTGACTGTCTCGGTGGTACGCCAAGCAGGGGCAGTTGGGACGTGGGGAGATATGCGTAAACAAGAGCAATTACTTAGCAGTTTATGTCTGGCAGCGATCGCGATCGTCGTAGCTCAACCAGTTAGGGCAGAAGAAAAAACATTACTTCAGTCACCGATTAGCACCGATTTGCTCACACAACAGCCACTGACAACAGAAGCCGCAGAAATCATACAAGTAACAGGTGTGAGGCTAAAACCCACTGCCCAAGGTTTATCAATCATTTTAGAAACTCCAACAGGGCGATCGCTACCAGCCCAGACTTTCAGCAAGGGCAATGCTTTAATTGCTGACATTCCTAATACTCAGCTAGCCTTACCAGAAGAAAGTTTTCGCGCTGAAAACCCTACCGAGGGTATTACTTCTGTCACCGTGACTCAGGTGAATGCCAATAATATTCGAGTCACCGTCACGGGAGAAACAGCAGCACCAACAGCACAGATCGTTCAAAGTGCCAGTGGTTTAGTTTTAAGCGTGACTCCTGAAACTCCAGAAGCAGCAGAAGAGGTAGATATTGTAGTCACGGCAAGCCGTGTAGCACAAGCTTTAGAAGACGTGCCGCGATCGGTGACGGTTATAGAGCGCGAACAAATTCAGCAACAGGCTAACGTCTCGCCGTCGCGTAACTTACAAGATATTCTTACTAACTTAGTGCCTGGTTTGGCTCCTTCAACTCAAAGTAGCATCAATAGCAATCAAACTTTGCGGGGGCGGACACCTCAAGTTTTAATTGATGGTGTTCCTGTCAGATCGAATTTTATTGCCCAACCTAGAGACTTGAGAAGCATCGATCCCGCGTCTGTCGATCGCGTGGAAGTGGTTCGAGGTCCCAGCGCGATTTACGGTGATGGTGGAACGGGGGGTGTCATCAATATTATTACCAGACGACCACCAGATGAAGAAGGGATCGTTTCGAGGGCAGAAGTCGGAGTTGATTTCTCAACAACAAATTCAGCAGATAGTTTTGGTAACTATTTGGAATATTCGCTATCAGGACGGCAGGGAAATACTGACTTTTTGGCGGTTCTCTCGCGCAAGCAGACAGGCGGTTTCTTTGATGCCCAAGGCGATCGCATTCCCCAATTCGCACCAACTGCCGATACTGAAACTTTAAACTTGCTGGCTAAGGTAGGGGTAGACCTCACCGACGAGCAACGCCTGCAATTGACATTTGAACATTTTGATGCAAACGAAGACTTTGGATTTATTTCCGATCCAATTGTGGCGGATCTTCCAGGAATTCAAAAAGCACGGGCGCTGCAACTCGATAATCCAGAACTCATTGGTAGTAAAAGACCTGGCAACCGCAATACAATAGTTAATCTCAACTACAGCCACGAAAATTTATTTGGTAGTCGGGTACAAGCGCAGGCGTACTTTCGTAACAGCCCCATAGTAACTACACCCGACGATCTACGACCGTTTGGTTTTGTAGACCCAGGAGTTTACCAAACCAATGTGGACAAAGAAGCGTTTGGCGGCAGACTTCAGGCTGAAACTCCTTTATCGCCAGCTTTGAGTTTGCTCTGGGGAGCTGACTATTTTGATGAGGATATTTCCCAGACGATTGAAGTTTTCGATCCAGAAGTATTCGATGCCAGCGGTAGGCGAATTTTTCAAAAAACGCGCGATGTCACTTATACTCCTCCATACAACTTTAATAGTCTCGGTTTATTTGCTCAGTTGCAATGGGAAGTCAGCGATCGCACTTCTGTAAATGGCGGAGCGCGATACGAGCGTTTTGGCTTAGATGTTGACGACTATACGGCGATCGGTTTCGGGCAGATCCCAGATCGGGCGATCGAAGGTGGTAACATCAACTTTGACGATGTTTTGTTTAATCTTGGGGCGATTCACAACATTACAGATGAAATTAGCCTATTGGCTAGCTTTGCTCAAGGCTTCTCTGCGCCAGATTTCGGCAACATCTTACGTACTCCTCCCGATGCTTTGACTTCGGTAGAAAACGATCTCGAAGTTACCAGTCCCCAAAAAGTAGATAGTTTCGAGCTGGGTGTGCGCGGTAACTGGTCTAATATCCAAGCGTCCCTAGCTGGTTTTTACAGTACCTCAGAATTGGGTATAGATTTTGTAGATAGCCCAGTTGGTTTTGAGATTGTCCGACAACCACAGCGGTTCTATGGCTTAGAAGCTACGCTTGACTGGCAAGTAGGCGGCGGTTGGGGATTAGGCGGAACAGCCAGTTTGATTAAAGGCGAATTTGAAGATGAAGATGGCGAATACTTGAATGCAAGTAGTAATGTTGCCTTTCCACCGAAGCTAACTGCTTATGTGGAACACAAAACTGACGGTGGCTGGCTGAATCGCTTGCAGTTGCTTTTTGTTGGCGATCGCGACGCTGGGTTTGAAGACGGCTCCGATCCCTTACCCATCGAGAGCTACACCACGTTAGACTACATTAGCAGCATTCCCTTACTTGGTGGCAGGCTCGCCCTCAGTGTTGAGAACTTGCTGAACGAACAATATATACCAGTTGTGAATCAGTATTTTGGCGGTTTTGGCGGAATCGACGAGATCAGTAATATTGCCGCTAGAGGTAGAACGGTTCGCCTTGGCTACTCAATTGAGTGGTAATCTCTATGACATATGAACAAATTCTTTTGTGCTGAAGCATCGCGTCAAGCTGAAGAAAACCCCATCGGTTGGGCGGCTCCCTGTCAACTTTACATATTAATAGAATGTCCGCCGCCGTGGACAGGAGATGAGTTTGCTTCCCAATCTATATCCGCTAATTTAAAAGTTTTAGTGGAGGAGATTTATCGAGCTGAGCCTGCGGCGATGGTACTGTTGATTTACAGTCACATTCTGACCAAGAAAAATTCTACCAAATTGCTGATATTTCGTCAGAAATCGGGTCTTTGTGATGGATACAGCAAGCAGGAAACTGAAGTTAATTGCATCAACGATATTGCTTTGGTTTTACAAAATTATTTGGCTAACCCGATTCAGACAGAAGATCCGCCACCGCTAACTAGAGACATCTTAATTTGTACCCACGGCAGCCACGACAAATGTTGTGCTAAGTATGGTATTCCTTTTTATCGGCAAGCCATAGCTACTGTGACTAATCTCGGTTTAGAGAACGTTCGCATTTGGCAATCGAGTCATTTTGGCGGACATCGCTTTGCACCTACAGCATTAGATTTTCCTTCAGGTCGTTGTTATGGCAGGCTGGATGCTAAATCTTTTACCTCAATTTTGACTTATAACGGCGATATCCAAGACTTAAAATCGGTTTATCGGGGTTGGGGTATTTTATCTGGTTCCGATTACCCAATTCCAGCGCAACTCGTAGAACAAGAGCTGATGCTGCGATATAGTTGGGATTGGTTTAAATACAAAGTTGCTAGTCGAATTGTCGAGCAAAATGAAGATGCCAGTTTCAACTGTGTTGAATTAATTTTTGCAACACCGGATGGCGCGATCGCTCGTTATAGAGCAGATGTAGTTGAAGATCGGAGCAAAGCTTTATATCTAATTGGAGACTGTAATGGTACAGAAGTCGAAAAATTGCCCAAATTCTATGTCAAAAATTTGACTCAATTGGAATGCGATCGTGATTGAACGGTTCTACCATTCATTCAAGTTTTGCCTGCTTGTTATCTTAACCTTTCTGACGATTGCAGCTTGTTATGGCAGGACTACTCAGCAGATGGCTTTTACCAGCGCTCAAGCCTCGACATCCTCATGCCAAGTCATTCAACATATTAGCGGTAAAACCCAAGTTTGCGGTCAACCCCAACAAGTGGTTGCACTCAGTCCGCCGTTGTTAGATATCATGTTAGCACTTGGGGTACAACCGCTAGCTTATGCTGAAGTAGATTTGTTTACAAGGCGCAAATTTGACAAACCAGAAGCACAAATTCCCTTTTTAGGCAAGTATATAACGACCAAACCGATTAACTTGGGCAGTCGCGATCGCCCCTCACAAGAATTGTTGCTGTGGCTAAAACCAGATCTGATTTTGGGCGAACCAGAATATAACAAAAATAATTACCATTTACTTGCCAAAATTGCCCCAACTTTACTATTTAGAATTCAAGAAAAAGATGATTGGCAACAGCATATTTCAGCGATCGCACGCGCACTGGGACGCGAAGAACGAGCAAAACAAGTCATTGCCGAATACAAACAACAAATTACCCAAACTAAAGCTGCACTAGCACCCATCGCAGCACAACAGCGCCGGATCTTGGTGCTGGGGTTTGGTAGATTAATTGCCGATTCTTTTGTACTCGATCCTGAAGAATTTGTTTGTGGCATACTTCAAGAACTTGGGTTTGAGATTATTACTGTTGGATCGAGAGAACAAGAGAGATTTAGTCTTTCGCTCGAAGTTCTACCGCAAATTGAAACGGATGTGATTCTCGTCCTTCCTTCTGGTAATAACACCATAGCAAACGCCCAGCAACAGTGGAGTGAAAATCCGATTTTGCGATCGCTCAGTGCTGACAGGGGTGGAAAAGTCTACTTTACTGATTTTCAACTAACTCGCATTCGGGGACCAATTGCAGCTGAAACTTTTGTCAATCGAATGCGCGAAATTTTGAAGTGAGTTGGTAATTGGTAGTTGGTAGTTGGTAGTTGGTAGTTGGTAGTTATTCACTTGCTCCCTCAGCTCCCGATCGCTCCCTCAGCTCTCTCTCCCTTGTCTCCCTTGTCTCCCTTGTCCCCCGACTTCCCACTCCCCAGTTATATGCGTAATTTTATTACTATTTGGCTCGGTCAACTCGTTTCTACATCATTGGTCTAGCTGGGATCGCGCTGATGGACATTGTGACATTTAGCGTGGCGATCGCCACAGTGTTGTTAGTACCGATCCCGCAACTACCAGTTCATACTACAGAACACCACAAGAACGCTAGTATCTGGCAGCAACTCACCTTTGGATTTCACTACATCATCAAACGTTCTGGGTTGCTAGCACTTGTAGTATCCGCTTCTTTGTTTTGGTTTGCTCACGACTTAGGCGGTTCAGTAGCTACACCGATGATTCTGGCTCGTACGGAAAATGATTCGCGAGTATTAGGTTCGATCTTCTTAGTTGCTGGGATTGGGGGTGTCACCGGAGCAGTGCTGTTGAGTGTTTGGGGTGGTCCGCGACGACGCATTCACGGCTATCTTTTGGGTATGGTAGGAGCAGGTGTAAGTAAAGCAATATTTGGTTTAGGTCAATCCCCCCAGATTTGGCTACCAGCACAATTTTGCTCGTCACTCAATTTCCCCTTGCTAGAAAGTTCTCAGACTGCCATTTTGCTAGCTAAGGTAGCACCTGAGGTTCAAGGAAGAGTGTTTGCGGCGCGATCGCTGATGTTTCAACTCGTTTCTGCGATAGCATCTTTAATTGCTGGACCGCTAGCTGACAATGTTTTTGAACCAGCAATGAAACCAGGAGGCAATTTAGCGAAATTACTCGCTGGCGTGTTTGGGACTCATCCTGGTGCGGGGATGGCAGTTATGTATGTATCCACTTCAACCTGTTTGTTGCTAGTGGGTTTAGGTGGATACGCCTGTCGCTGCCTGCAAGACTTAGACGATCGCGGATCGGATTAGCTTGGATCGATGTCTGCGAATGATGAATCCGATCTCATGGTGGCACTCAAGACTGACCTTGAGAATTAATAGCAATAAGATTATGATATTTCAACGTGCGCTAGCTCGTGCTTCGTACAAGCTCTATGTCTGAGAGTCTATTGCCATGCAGATCGGCTTTTCTGCCCAAAATATCGACGAGTTGTTTGCCGAGTGGAGTCAGAGGACTGAAGCATCTTTGCAGGTAAACTCATCTGAAACAATTCTAGAATTACCGCCCCAGATGGGCAAAGGCTGGATACGGCAAATGAGGCTCTCCAGCGAATGAGGAGATCGAAGTGGTGGTCACGGCTCAACGAACCGAAGAAGACGTACAGGATGTCCCCATCAGCATCAGAGTCTTGACAAAAGAAGAAATTGAAGATGCAGATATCATCACCTTGGAGGACATCGCTCAAAGTACGCCTAACTTTTCGGTTTTCAACGCCACCGGAAATCGCTATTTCAGTTACTACAGCATTCGAGGACTGTCTTTTGAGTTGAATGGAATGGTAAGTTACGGAACCTATAACGATTGAAATTTACGAGCAAGTGTCGGCGGACCACTCGTTGAAGATCGGCTGTTTTATCGGTTGGCGGGCAGCTATGGATCGGCAGATGGATATTTCAGTAACATATTTCTAGACGATCGCTTGGACGAGCGATCGTTATCAACGTGCGATTGGGATACGAATTTGAGAATTACGGCATTTATTTGTTTGGCAACAATATTTTCGATCGCGAGTATCTTACTGCTGCCTTTGGGCTTTCTGGCTCAACAACGGGTCAATATGGCACGCCTACAACTTATGGCCTTCAATTTAGAGCGCAATTTTAGAGTTGAAGGAGCAACACGCGCTGGGGACATTACCACTTTTGGATTGTTTGTTTTCAATAGTTGCGGTAATTTTGTGCGAGCCAACGAGTACCGTTAGGATTGATTGTAAAATCTATAGCAATCCTAGATAAATCGTGAAATCGATTGCCCATGTAGAGACGTTACATGTAACGTCTCTACATGGGAAACGTTAATCACCCAGTTTGTTATTTGAACTCTTGACAAATCCGCCAGCAAATGCAGACAAATATAGGTTTGATTCAGTCGCTGTTAAAGAACCGAAATTTGAAATTGATGGCGTATTTCTACCACCAGTTGAGGAAAGTCCTGGTGTGGTGTATTTTTGTGAGGTGCAATTCCAGAAGGATGAAAGGCTCTATGAAAGGGTATTTGCGGAATCCTATTTATATTTCTACCGCAATCGTGACAGGTTTAGTAACTTACAAATAGTCATAATATATCCGTCCCGCAGTCTCGAACAAAGCGATCTTCTCCCCTACTTAAGTCAGCTCAACAGCCCACAGGTAAATCGGATATATTTGGATGAATTGGGTGATATTCGCTCCTTACCCGTATGGGTGGCATTGATGGTTCTGACTACGTTAGAGGAAAGCCGCACCACTGAGGAAGCAAGGTATTTGCTAGCTAGAAGTCAACAGGAAACTTCTCAGCTAGCAAATCGCGCCATAATAGATTTATTAACGACGATAATGGTGTACAAGTTTGATAGTAAAAGTCAAAGGGAGGTAGAGGAAATGTTAGGCATTACACTCAAAGAAACACGGGTTTACAGAGAAATTAAGGAAGAAGGACGAGAGGAAGGCGAAAAATCTCTCGTTTTGCGTCAATTATCTCGACGGGTGGGAGAATTGCCGCAAGAGGCGCGATCGCGCATTGAATCTCTTTGTTTGGAACAGTTAGAAAATCTTGGTGAAGCTTTGCTTGATTTTACCAGCATAACCGATCTACAAGCCTGGTTAGAAGCACTTGAGAGCTAACTGTTCTTCGATCGCACAGCAATATTTGCGATCGAGAAGTCAGTAGTTGGCGATCGCTTTTTTTAGTGTTGTTTTAATTGTCACAACCTTCAAAGAGTGTTTTAGATATTGATCTTATTTTAAAATTAGTTGACTAAGTATTTGAATAAGTCATCAATAACTGCATTCATTGCCAAAATATCAAAAGCGTACCAGTGGGCAGAATCGACAAGATAAACCCGATTTCGTTGAACCACATTCAGCTTTTGCCACAGTGGATCTTTTTGTAACCTTTCTATTGCTTTTTTACCTGCTTCTTCTCTATAGGAAAGGAATAAAACATCACCATCAATATCAGACAAATTTTCCTGAGAAATCCGATCTTTTGTGAAGAAATCTCCGCTTTGTGCAGGTGGGCGTTGTAATCCAACGTCATTTAAAAGTGCGCCAGTAGGATGTTTTATTCCATAGGTGTATATTCCATAAGTTCTATCTACAGTGGCAACTGATACTTGCATTTGGAGACGGCGATCGCCCAACGCTTGTTTAAGTTGTTCAATTCGTTGCCGATAGCGATCGATTAATTGTTGACTCTTCTGTTCTTTATCCAAAACTTTAGCAACGTCTTCTAAATGCTTTTGCCAAGGAGGAGGGGGACTAGGATTATCCAATACAACAGTAGGCGCAATATCAGATAGCTGTTTATAAATATTTTTAAACCGAGTAGTAGATAGAATTAGATCGGGTTTTAGTAACAAAATTCTTTCTAAGTTTGGCTGAAATCCAATATTTTCTACTCCATCTGCTTTGTCTTGAAGATGTTCTGGAAAAGAGTCGCCTGCATACCAAGCAGTTGCAATAGGTTTAGTACCTAATGCTAAGGTGCTACGAAAAGTAGCCATCCACAAAGTTACTACTTGTTGAGGATGGCGAGGAATGCACGTTTTACCCATTGCATGTTGTACAACTTGGCAATCTTCTCGCAGTTGTTTTGGGCTTGTAATACTATAATTAATGTTTCTGCTACAAGCCGAAGTCAGTGTAAATGCCAAAACTGCCAATAACAATAGATAGATAAAGCGACGCAAAGAAATTCTCATAGGTATGTATCATTCAAAATTCCCAAGAAATTGTACCTACGAATGTCAATGGATCGCCCGGGATAACACGATTTATGTTTTGAGCAGAGACAAAATAATCAACATCGAACAAATTCTGAATATTAAGCGAAGCTCGGAAGTTATCTCGTTCGTAGAATATCGCAGCGTCGGTGCGTGTATAACCTGGTAACGTAAATGTATTTCCCAACTCACCTTGACGATCTCCATAGTAAAAGACTCCTAGACCGAAGCCCAATCCTTCTAAGCTGCCGGACTGAATTTCATAAGTTGTCCATAGGTTGAGCGCGTGTTTCGGCACATTACTCAGTTGATTACCAACTGGAAAGTCATTGTCTTCAGTAATTTCTGCATCGGTAAAAGCATAGCCTGCAATAATATTCCATCCTGGCAAGATTTCACCGGAAACATCAAACTCAATCCCACGACTTCGCTGTTCTCCAACTAAAATACTTCGGTTCGGATTATTAGGATCGGGTGTTGGGAGATTGGAACGAGTTAAGTCATAAAATGCTAGTGTTGCAGCCAATTGGTCAGTGAGATCGGCTTTGATACCAATTTCATACTGTGTACCTCGTTCTGGATCGGTCTCCGCAGGAGCGAATCCACTGGATGTTGAATAGTTGAATGAACGGCTGTAGCTAGCATAGAGCGAAATCGGTTGAATAGGCTGGTAAACAATTCCAAAACGGGGGCTAAAAGCCTCTGTTTGTTTAAAGTCATCTATTTGTTCAAATGGTTCCTGATATTTTTGATTAGCAATATCAAAGCGTCCACCCAAAAGTAGCTTCAAGTTTTCGGCTAAGGTAATTTGGTCTTGGAGATAAATACCGAATTGCTGCACTCTATCTTTGTTAGCCTGCGGTGTAAAAGTCGGGTTGATTGGAGTACGCCCATACACAGGGTTAAAAATATCAAGGGGAGCATAATTTAAGCTGAGATTAGATTTATAATCAATATCAGTTCTTCTGAGATTAAATCCTGCTACTAGTTGATGTTTGATACTACCCGTAGCAAAGTTACCAACAATGTAATTGTCAAGATTGTAGGTATTTGCATTGTATTCAGTATCATCCTCTTGTCCTCTATTTAGGGTACGTCCATCACTCTGCAATGCTAGTGGAAATACAGTATCTCGTCTTAGGCGAAATAAGGAAGTCCGAAAAACGCTTCTTGCTTGCCAGTCTTCACTAAAGCGATGTTCCAAATCATAGCCGATACGAAATACCTCATTTGAAACTTGATTAAAGTCAGGCTCACTCACAAAACGGTTACGAGGAATCCTACCATTAGGGTTAGGCAAAACACTGCCCCGTGGAGGAATTCCAAAGTCGTAGGTTCCCTCTGACAGGAGATACTCTGTTGCTAATGTCAGCTTGGTTTTGTCGCCGAGCTTAAATGCCAAACTTGGTGCAATTAAGTAGTCTCGGTGCTCATAAAAATCAATAAAGCTTTCCCTGGTTTGAGCCGAAGCATTTAGGCGATACAGTACCGTTTTGCTTTCATTCAATGGACCGGATAAATCAATCGCACCACGATAAAGATTGTAGCTGCCAGCAGAAGCCTTTACGGAATAGAAAGGATCGGGCAATGGCTGCTTCGTGACCAAGTTGATTCTACCACCAAGCCCACCTTGACCGAATAGAACTGAAGCAGGTCCTTTGAGAACTTCAACCCGTTCAATGTTAGACCCAAATGCTATTTCTGAAGCTGTGGGATCTGGCAAACCATTGATTAGAATATCACTAGATGCATTAAACCCTCGAATATTGATAATATTGAGCGGATCGCGAGGTGAGCGACCACCTAGCACAACACCAGGTGCATTCTTTAGTACTTCTACTAGACGAGTAGCTTGCTGGTCTTGGATAACCTCTTGGGGGATGACTTGAATCGACTGAGGAATATCCCGCAAAGGTGTATCAGTTCTGGTTCCCACACTAGCATTTGGCACGCGATACCCATCTTGTTCGCCCGTCACAACTATCTCAATTGACTCATCATCCGCTGCTGATGGTTGACTTGGCTGTTCTTGTTCTGGTTGTTGCGGCTGTTGTGCGGAAGTTGCAGTAGTTGTAATGCCAAAAATCAATCCCTCGTTTGGACTGTCCAACAATTCGACAGTTGGGACACCCGCCTCACCCGTCACCGTCACCCGAATAGTATTAGCGTCCAGATTTATAACTGTTATTTCAGTAATACCCTCAACAGGTTGTTGAGAACTGAATGTAAAGGCATCGCCAGTTGACAAGCGCAATTGGGCGTTAGGAATATCAGCAATATAGTTATTTCCTTGACTGCGATCGCTGATTTGCAGTTGTTCGCCTTGGGTGGTTTGTAAAATCACCTCTACACCTTTATCAGTGGGATTAGCCTGCACTCCCGTCACTTGTGTAACTTTTTCTTGGGAAGGGCGGTTAGTTGGTGTTGATGATTGCGAGAGCAAACCTTCAATATTAGTGGCTGGAAATCTAACTTCATTTAAGTGAGGAATATATGTAGTTAATTTTTGGTTATCCGATTCAACTTGAGCTAAAACAGGCTGACTGACAGCAAAGCTGAAAATGTATCCTATCAAGCCGAGTACTAGCCATGAATTCTGTTTGGGCAGAACTATCCAACCTTCGATCTTGCTCATCACACCACAGTTATTGAAATTTCAATAAAAATTTGGCTTATTGCGTATAGTTGTTAATTGCAATAAAGCATAGTGTAAAGAAGCACTGGGGTTAGAGTCTATTCCAAAACGGCATTACAGTCGCAAAACGGCATTACGAAGGTAAAATACTTCTCTTTCCTGACAAACATTCTCTGGGTGTAATGCCAAATTTTCTTTTAAAGGCAGCCGCAAAGTGTCCTTGCTGAGAATAACCGCTCAAATTGGCAACTTCTGCAACACTCAGCTTACCAGATCGCAAAAGTTGTTCTGCTTGCTCCATACGTATATTGGTGAGATAGCCAAACACCGTTGTGCCAAACATTTCCTTAAATCCGCGCCGCAGATTGCGATCGCTCACTCCAACAATTTGCGCCAATTCCAACAATGACGGCGGATTTTCCAAACGTGCCGACAAAATTTCTCTAGCGTAATGAATCCGGCTAATAGTATCTGCCTTTAGTCGCGGCGATGGTTGTGTTCCATTTTGAGCAGATAATATAGGAGCTAATTGCAACGCCATTAGTTCCAACACCTTCCCTTGTAAATACATTCGCTTTGTCATTCCCTCGTAAGGACAGTTGATAATTTGCTGTGCTATTCCTTGAATAGCCGTTGTAGTTTCGGGGTAAAGCAAAGTCTGCCAATCATTACCCTTTGCCAATAGACGCAACTGGTGGGGAATTTCCCCAGCTTCATCAGGGAAAAAAGTTGCCAGCAACTCAGGAGGCATATCGAAATCAATACCCACATATCGAGTTTTGAGTAACTGCGTAGTCATTTGGCGTTGAACGCCACTACCAGAGATACACGTATATCCTTCTCCTAACTGCCCCCCGTATTCGTCTGTGATTCTACCTGAAAGGTAAACTAAGAATTGCAATGGGTGATCCCACTCAGGGATTTTGATTAATATATCATCGCGATATTTATAGTCCACAATCATTAGCCAAAAGTGGGGATACACCTCAATAAGTCGCGCATAGCCTTTACCCAGTTGCTTAGGCATTTCGCGGACGATTTCAAATGGCTCTGGTTTTGGTTTTTGTAGACTGTTGGGGTTAGCTTCTGCCCATAGTTCCCAATCCTCGTACATCGTCAGGGTAATTGTCATAGCTAGCAAATGGGAGATCTGTTAGATTTGATGATAATAAATTTCAATAAATTAGAACGCGATCGCCCGATACAATTTGCTTGAGGGCGTTGCTAAACGCGATCGCCCTCAAGCAAAACATTAAGCTGAAACTAAGAGATCCCTTTGCAATAGAAAAAATCCGTTTCGCGTCAGACGCGATCGCCAGCGGTCGTGTATAGTTTCTTTTAATTAATTGAGAATCGCTGTCAAAACCTGTACTACATCTACAAGAATCGCTGATTGAACGCACGCGATAAAACTAATCCGCCCGCTCTAGTACCAGTACCCAGTCGCGATCGCGCTCGTGGGATGGCGGAACGAAGCGTTTCGTGCCAGCCGCAGCGAATTCGCCGATCGCCTGCCAAGTCCCTTGACGCGGGTTAAACCAGCGTGCTTTCACCCGCTCGCCTGAAATTTTATCCATTTGAATTGTTACAGCATTACTAGTTGGAAGATAGAGCATGACATAGCTGCCATCAGCATTCCGTGTCGCCTGAATGCGATTGAGTTGCTCTCTCTGCCCGTTTGCGATCGAGGAGCGATCTGGAATCCGCGTTAGAAACGGTTGCGACTCCATCAGATTGCGTAAATATGTCATTTGACCCGCACCTGGCGCATCGAGGGATTTGAACCACGGGATGTCCGCACCTCTCCCCAGATGTTCGCCTTCACGAACCCAACCAATAAAGCTACGATGACCGTAGGTATGACCGAAGCCACCAGCAAACACAGCCCAGTATGCCGCTTTGCGAACGTGCCAAGGCTGAATTCGCTTGTCCGGTGGCGCATTCCTGCTCAGAGAAAGTGAGTTTTCGTATGCAACTTCGGCATCCAGCGTTGGCTTCGGCGGTTCTTTTGCATAGTCTGCGGCGATCGTTTTGTAGTTACGAAACTCGAAAGAAGTTGTGGTTTGAATCATGTTAAAGTCGAGCCACTTTTCCTGGTGCAGATGGCGCGAAGACGAGCGACCGCCACCGCGAGGGTGGTAAGTCATCAATGTCGTGCTGTAATCTGCTTGCCCGTCAAATCGCGCGTCGCCGTTCGTACCATCCGCAATTCCCTCGGCTATGGCGCGGGTCATTCTCAGTCGTTCTGGATTGTCAACGTCCCGCTCGCGCACCGGATCTCCGCCCATCACCCAAATCAAGTGCGATTTATGCCGCCAACGGTTGCCAAGGAAATGTCCGTAGCGATAAGCAATCGCAGGGTTCTGAACTATTGGGTCGTGATTCGGCACGTTGTTAGCCCAAATCGGCAGCAGAGCCAGATAAAGTCCGTGCGCTTCAGCCTGGGCAACAAACCAGTCAGCCATGTCCCAATAATCGTTGTTAGCACCGTTAGCAATTTGAGGTCGGGCAAAGTTGCCTCGGATAAACGCCGCTTGACCGTAAGCATTTGTACTCTCGGCGTTCCTAACCAAACGACACTGAATCACGTTGAATCTCTTGGCGGCGCGATCTTCGAGATAGCGTAACACGGAAGGTTGATTGTGCGCATCCTCGCGCGTTGCCTTCTGAAGAATTGCCCACGACGTATCGCCCAGCCAAAAGAAAGGCGAACCATCCTCTTTCACCAAAAACCGACCGTTGTGACTGACACGCAGTTGGCTCAATTTACTCGTTCGCGCTCCTGCCATGACAGTATTGCAACTCGATAAGAGGAAACAGACAGCGAGCGGTAACATCCAAAGCAAAAAACGTCTCATAGTTTTCTAGCCCCTGGGTTCAGTCGAGTCCAAAATTCTAGGGTTGCAACAGCTCAAACAACTGTTGTTTGCCTTTTTGTAGATATCGAGTGACAGTCATCGGACTCACACCAAGGTATTGAGCTGCTTTTTTGCGAGAAAATTGCTGGAGGAAGACCAATTCAACTGCCTTGCGAGTATTTTCTTCCAACTGGTTCATAGCGAAGCGCAATTGTTGCCGCTCTTCTTCTGGCTGTAAAGTGCAAGAACGTCGCTCTGCTATGGTATCGGCTAGTTGAATCTGACCATCGGACTCTCGAACCAACGTACTATCTAAACTGAAGACGCGGCAATTTTGAATGGCTAATTGGCTTTCTCTCCATTCTGACAGCGAGACGTGCAGCGAGCGCGCAATCTCTAAATCTGTCGGAAGACGACCGAGAGAAGAAGTTAATTGTTGGTAAACTTTTTGCCCGCGAGCGTGAAGCTCTTGCCAGCGGCGGGGGATTTTTACCACTCCGGCGCGATCGCGGATAAAATGTAAAATTTCACCGCGAATATAAGGAATTGCAAAAGAACTAAAAGCATATCCTCGAGCGGGATTAAAGCGCTCGATCGCGCGAATCAAACCGAAGTATCCAATCTGCTCTAAATCTTCATAAGGTTCGGGAGAGCGATGGTACAGTTGACGCGCCATCTGGCGTACTAACCCAGCGTGCCTTCTCACCAGTCGATTGCGTAACCAGAGCGAAGGCTTTTGATAGTAAGAAATCAACAGCTCGATCTCATTACAGTAGACGTTAGTTTGAGTCACCACCATAAAACACCTCAATCGCGAACGTTATCGAGCGACCACCGCAGAAATTTGAGTCGAGCCGAGAAAGTTCTCGGTCATGCGCTCCATCTTTTGCAGCGGCTCGCTTGAGAGATTCTCGATCGCCACGATCGCTCTCGCACGTCGAGCGCTGCTAGCAAATGTTACAAGCGCTCTGAATCTGACTTTCGGCATCTTTGCTTTTGGCTTATTCTCTACTCATACTAAAAGCTTGTCAATTGCACACAGGTACGGAAAAGTTCAGGAGCGATCGCTTGTGATGATGTTAGCCCGATGGCGCGCCCTGTTTGCTCGCTCTCTAGATTGCACGTCTTTTGACTGACGAGCGTGGTTTTCCTGCCGTGCGACAACGAGCCGCCGTTGCTGCCGATGTATTTTTCCCTCTGCTTCTAACCGCTGAAGGATTGTGGTCACCGTGACCCGATTCGTCCCCAGCGTCTGAGCCAACTGCTGATGGGTGAGCGGCAGATCGAGCAAGCGACCGTTTTCCACGTCGCAACCGAATTTTTGACTCAACCACATGAGGAGCTGCCATAACTTCTGAGATAGGGGATTGAGATGAATAATGCTCAGGAGTTCTTCGGTTTGCTGCTGCTGGTGAATGATGGCATCGGTGAAATGCGATCGCTGAGTGTAGGAACAGCAGCTGATAACGACATCTGTGAGGCAGTGGATTTCGTAAGGTCGCACTCGTGACAATCGGTGTCCCACCACATCTCCCACTCCCCAATAGCCCAAGCAAACTAGCTCGCCTTCAGCAGTCCAAGTCATACTACAGACGACACCTGATTCGATCCGCCATAAAACTTCGCTGTGTTCTGGCAGCTGCGCGCGACGCTTCCATTGCTGTTGGAACGGTGGAGTGATTAAGCCAACGAGCGGACTTGACTGTTGCATAAAACTCCATCAGTTGGGCTTTTTGGTCAACTCATTCGTGACTAGCAGCCGCTACAGCTAGACTTGTTGGTACACCGCCTCGGATGCGACAAACAGACCGAGCGGAACTCGTCACTTCACATCGGTAAAGTATCAAGGAACTAACCGAGAGCGTAGCTATGAAATTCATCCAAAGAATAGTTATATTTGCTCAAGTCACGCAAGCTACTTCAGATACCGAATCAAAAACTCTTTCTTTAGATAGAGGCGTAACAAAAGATTCAGTATTAAATTGCACGTTCCTACTTTACAAAATTTTATTCTCGACTTGACTAGATTGACAAATTATATAGGCTTCTCTCAGGTAAGGCTCTCAAATTTTTGGAATTGCTACCTAATCCGTTGCGCTCAATCTGTAGCTATTTTTCTGAAAAAGTTTCGCTTGCAGAATCGAAAAAATTGCTCTAACTTGTTTGCGGAAATTTGAGAGTAGTTATTGTAGTTGCTTCAAAAGTCAAGCAAAAAGTCTTCAGCAGGTAGAAGTCATATGACAGAAGTATTGAAGCTTAATTCTAAAAAAGGCGCTGGTGTTTTATGAAGATGATTTGGTTTGATCCAAAAGAACATAAGCATGTAATGTCTGGCAGGAATAAATACATAACCGCCCGAGCGAACTTTACCGCATGAGAAATTATGCACATACCCGATCTTTACCGCGTCACAATCGGTCGCCTCGTTGCCGCTGTTCATCCAAAGAAACATCCGAAGCTCTTATTCTTCTGCTGTGCGTTTATCCTCAGTGCGATTCTGCCATTTTCTTTCGCCTGCGCCGACTTGAAGACCGACGTGCCGCAGCGAGGAGGCGGGAATGTCATCTTCGGCGTGAACGACGGCACTGGGTACGACGACTCCCAGAAGTTCAGTCAGATGGTGTCAGGGCGCATCTCTGCCCTTGGGCTCACCGCAGTCCGCACCGGAGCAGACAAGATGAAGTGCGAACGGGAGGGGGAGCCGTGCGATTTCTCTCGGCGCGACGTAGTAATTCAAGAACACTTGGCTAAAGGGTTAGCCCTTCACATGGTAATCGCTTTCAGGTGGGAACTCGATGTCGCCGGATACGAACCCATCCAGTGGACGAAGAACTATGCCTGGAAATGCGGTCAAGTGGCTCACCATTGGAAGGATACGGTGCGCTACTACATAGTGGATAACGAACCAGATATTCGCGGTCGAGATGCCAAGCGAGGTCCCGAGACACCCGCAACCGTCGTCCGTATGCAAAAAGCCTGCTACGAGGCAATCAAGCGGGTAGACCCAGGAATACTCGTCGAGTCTGCACCCGCGACCAGACCGAACACCGAATACAACCGCGCTCTCCTCAAGGCAGGTATTGGAAAATATGCCGATCTCATCGGCACTCACATGTACGGCGGTCAGCTCAGGGAAGATGCGATCGCGACACTGCGCAAATGGATGGCGGAGTTCGGTGTCAACAAGCCGGTGGCGATTAGCGAGTGTGGGTCGGACCCTAACTGGTTCAACCCAGGCGGCTCCGATGGAGAGTGGAAGGGTCAGCACGGGCGAGAGGCGCGGGCGCTATGGCTGCGGGACATGGCTGCCTACGCTCGGCGCCAGAAACTCCACAACGTTCTGTTCTTCAGCATGTTTAGCATTCATGGAGATTGGGAAATGGATAAGGATCGGGCTGCTCTGGCGGCGCTCAAGGACATCGGACACGGGCGATTCTAGCGAGATCGTCTGACTCAGTCTATATCGAGCGCTTCTCCCAACCGAAACGCTCGATATAGACTGGGGAAAGTCAACATCACTCAGCAGCATAGACAAAGCTATTCGTCGATCTCGTTTGGCGTTATGCCAGATATCTGCGTAAGTGTTCGGCAAGCACTCGGACGTGAGGCTTTTGCAGCATAGTCAAGTGGTTACCAGAAATGTAGTGAACTTGCACGCCAGATCTTGACAATTGACTCCAACCTAAAGTTGGGTCGTGAGATTTTTTTTGCAATTCGGTAGTTCTAAATAGGGCGATCGCTAGAGGGTAAGGTCGAGGTGTATACTTCAAGGTAGCTCGGCTATTGGCAGAAAAAATCTTCATCAGTCGATGAATGGTTAACTCGTCCAGCATTCTTAAAACAGCCGATCGTGGAAGGAGATGGCTAATAGTTGTTCGTTCTAGGGAAGATAGCCATGCGTGAGGAGTCAAAATTTTTTTCATTGTAGAAATTGGATTTGAAGTGCGTAGGCGATCGCTATTATCGTTTCTAGAACGCGCCAGGCGATCGCGAAGCAGCGACCAGTAATCCCGAACAAAAGGATAAATAGAACCAGGTACGGTTGTCAGGAGAAATTTCAAACCATCGCCCCAGGAAACTCGATTGCTAGAAATAGGAGCGATCGTATCTAGGATTGCCAAGAAACTCACTTGCTCTCCTGCTTGGTGTAACTGTTGCGCCATCTCATAGGCAACTAAACCGCCAAAAGACCAACCGCCTAGCTGATAAGGACCGTGCGGCTGAATTTGACGCAGTGCTTCGATGTAGCTCGCTGCCATCTCCTCAATGCTGGTTAATGGTGGGTGCAAACCGTCCATCCCAAAAGGTTGCAGTCCGTAAAAGGGCTGTTCGGTTCCTAAATGACGCGCCAACTCGTAGTAGGGCAGAACAACACCGAAAATTGGGTGAATACAGAAGAATGGCAGCTTAAAACCTAAAGGCTGGAGTGGTACAAGGGGCGATCGCTTAGAATTACGTTTAGGCTTTCCCCATTTCTGAATCAGAGGCGCGAATTGCTCAACAGTTGGCGCACCAAAGAGATCGGACAATGGTAATTTTTGCTCGAATTGCCGCTCTACCTGCTCCAATAACTGGACTGCCAGCAGGGAATTTCCACCTAATTCAAAAAAGTTGTCCTCAATACCCACTTGCTCAAGCTTCAGGATATTTGCCCAAAGTGTTGTTAAGGTTGCTTCAATGGCAGTTTTAGGAGTAACAAAAGGACGCTCTGGACTACTGATATTAGACTTCATTAAGGTATTTCGATCCACTTTACCATTAGGAGTTAGTGGTAGGGATGGCAGCACTACAAAAGCTGAAGGGATCGAGTAGTCTGGTAATTTTTGCTTGAGAAAGCAGCGCAAGTCATTTGATTTTGGATTTTGGATTTTTAATTTTAAATTTGATAAATTAGTCTCTACATCAGGAACAATATAAGCAACTAAACAATAATTGCTCGATCGATCTTCCTGTGCCAAAACTACAGCTTCTTCTACTGCTGAGTGTTGTAATAGCAGGCTTTCAATTTCTCCCAATTCAATGCGGTAGCCGCGAATTTTCACTTGGCGATCGATGCGTCCGAGATATTCAAGATTACCATCGATTAGGTAGCGGGCAAGATCTCCAGTTTTGTAAAGGCGGTTGGTAATGGGTAATGGGTAATTGGGTTCTTTCTCCCTCAGCTCCCCCCGCCTCCCCAGCTCCCCTAGCTCTCTTCCCTTGCTCCCTTGACAAATAAACCGTTGAGCAGTCAATTCAGGACGGTTGAGGTAGCCTCTTGCTAAACCGACTCCGCCAATGTATATTTCACCTGGAATACCGATGGGTTGGGGTTGGAGGTGGGCATCGAGGATGTAGATTTGAGTGTTAGCGATCGCCCGACCAATAGTTGTATCTTTACGATCGCTTACTTCAGCGATCGTAGACCAAACAGTTGTTTCCGTCAGCCCGTAAGCATTGAAGAAATGGCGATCGCTTGTCCAACGGGCTGCAATTTCCGGCGAACAAGTTTCTCCAGCAGAAATTAGAGTTTGCAAAGCTGGCAATTGAGTGGGTGATAAAGTCTTCAGTACGGCAGGCGGAAGGGTAGCATGAGTGATGGCGTGATGCCGTAGATACGAAATCAACTCCGATCCTAGACGTGCTGCTTTTGGCACTAGATATAGGGTTGCTCCTATTACCCATGCCATGACAATCTCGAAGATAGAAGCATCAAAGCTAAGGGAAGCAAATTGGAGAATTCGATGCTCTGGTTTGAGATCGAAGGTGTGAATTTGCGCTTGGGCTAGATTGCACAGTCCGCCATGTTCGACTAAAACCCCTTTGGGTTGTCCGGTCGAGCCGGAAGTGTAAATTATATAGGCAAGATTTGCGGCAGTTACACCACTGTTTATGTTTTCCCCGCTTTGTTGAGCAACGATTTCCCAATCGCGATCGAGGTAGAGTGGTTGAAGATCCCCCCAACCCCCCTTCAAAAG
>NZ_RSCK01000005.1:0-154662 GCF_003991895.1 Chroococcidiopsis cubana SAG 39.79 | reverse complement strand
TGACGATCCCCCCAATCCTCCGAAGAGGGGGCTAAGGATTGACGATCCCCCCAATCCTCCGAAGAGGGGGCTAAGGATTGTTGTGTTAGTAGGATAGTTATTTGGGCATCCTCTAACATGAACTTGAGACGTTCTGAGGGATAGGCGGGATCTAAAGGGACATAGGCTCCGCCAGCTTTCAGAATTCCTAAAATGCCCACCATCATCAAGAACGATCGCTCTACGCAAATACCAACTTTGACTTCTGGCGCAACTCCAAGTGTTTGCAAATAGCTGGCAAGTTGGTTGCTACGGTAGTTCAATTCTTGGTAAGTTAATTGCTCGTCTTTATAGACAACAGCGATCGCGTTTGGCGTTTTATCTGCCTGAGCTTCAAATAATTGATGAATGCACTGCAACGGGTAATCTTGCTGAGTAAGATTCCATTCCACTAATAGCTGCTGTCGTTCTGCTGCTGTCAAAATTGGTAAGTCTGCTAGTCGTCGATGTGGATCGGCAACAATTCCTGCGAGTAAGGTTTGAAAATGTCCTAGCATTCGGACGATCGTACTGCGATCGAATAGATCGGTACTGTAAATTATCTGCCCTTGCAATCCTGCTGGAGTTTGCCATAAATGAAACTCTAAATCTAATCTGCTCGTACCCCTGTCAAACTCAAACTGACTTAAAGCGAGTCCAGGTAATTCTAAAGCTGTAATCGGCGTGTTTTGCAGTGCGATCGCCACAGAGAACAAAGGATGTCGGCTCAAGTCGCGCTCTGGGCGCAACTCTTCCACTAACTTCTCGAAGGGTAAATCTTGATGTGCATAGGCTCCTAGCGTTACTTCCCGCACTCGTCCCAACAATTCCCAAAAGGTAGGATTGCCAGATAAATCTGTTCGCAGCACCAGGCTATTGACAAAAAAGCCGATTAATGGCTCTATTTCAGGGCGGTTACGGTTAGCTATGGGCGATCCAACGGCAATATCTTCTTGTCCGGTATAGCGATGTAGCAACGTTTGAAATGCTGCCAGCAAGGTCATAAACAGAGTTACGCCTGCTTGCTGACTGAAAGCTTCTAGGAACTGCGTGAGATTTTTTGATAGCTGAAAATTGTGTGTCGCACCTTTGTAGCTTTGAATGGGCGATCGCGCTCTGTCAGTGGGAAGATTTAAAACTGCAAGATCGTCTAACTGCGATCGCCAGTACGACAGTTGCGACTCTAGTACTTCCCCTTGCAACCACTCCTGCTGCCAATGAGCGAAGTCAGCATATTGAATGGGCAAATCTGCTAGAGGAGAAGATTTATTACTACTAAAGGCAGTGTAGAGCGTGCCGAGTTCTCGTACCAGTACGCCGATCGACCAACCATCGGCAATAATATGGTGCAGATTCAATAGTAGGATGTATTCAAGCGCATCTAATTGAAAAATTGTCAACCGTAATAGCAAATCTGCGCTCAGGTCAAAGGGGCGCTGAGATAGGGCGATCGCCTGTTGTCTTGCGGCTGCTTCGCGATCGCTTGCAGGTAAAGTACGTAAGTCTACAATAGCGAGAGGTACACTCACGCTCTCTACCACAACTTGATGCAGTTGTCCCTCTGACATTTCAAATCTTGTTCGCAAAACTTCGTGACGGCGCACGATTTCGTTAAATGTTTGCTCTAAGGCAGTAATGTTGAGGTGTCCGTGCAAGCGAATCGCAGCTGAGATGTTGTAGAAAGGATTTCCAGGCGCTAAGGCGTGAAGAAACCACAATCGCTGCTGGGCGAACGATGCCGGAAAGACAAATTCAGCGTTCGAGACAGGATTGGTATTCAACGATCGCCTTCCTCTGTATCGCGGTTGAGGGACGATCGCAAGCGACGATGAGCAGCGCGAGAAAGAGGAACAATCTGGGGCGTTTGTTGCGGCTGGTTGCTCTGTAAATGGGCGATCGCTTTGGCAAGTTGGGCGACTTGGGGTGACTCAAACACGTTGCGTAAAGGTAACTCTACACCGAATGCATCGCGGATACGGGAAGTTAGTTGAGTTGCTAGCAGCGAATGCCCCCCTAACTGGAAGAAGTTATCGTGAATCCCTACACGCTTGAGTCCTAGCAGTTCAGCCCAAATATTCGCAAGTTTCTGCTCGATGGGCGATCGCGGCGTGTCATCAGTCCCCCATCGCTGGATCGTGTCAGGCGCTGGAAGTGCGCGACGGTTGACTTTGCCATTCGGTGTCAGGGGTAGTGCTTCTAATACCACAAAGGCAGAAGGGATCGCATACTGGGGCAAACTTTGCTCTAAGTAACTTCGTAGTTGGGGAATCAGATGACGGGCAAACTGTGTCTGTAAAGGATCGTTTGCGTAAGTTTTCCAAGGACGAGTTAGATTCACTTGCTCTTGAAAAGGCAATATCGCACTATTTTTTGTGGCGGATTGATGCTGAAAGGTCACATCATAACATCCCGTATTATCTGCATTTGACCAACTCACGTCAACGGTATAGGGCAGTTCTGCCACTAAATCCCACCAATCTTCCGGTTCAATACCCGATGTCACCTGCTCCAATGCTTCACGCATTTTGCCTGCGGTTTTGGGTGCTTGCGTTCCTTCTACTAGCCATTGAGCCGTTTTGACTGCTCCTACGACACGGGCATTAGGAATTTTTGTAATACTCAGTGCTGCTGGCTTTTCAGCTAGTTGCTGGCGTACTTGGGCAAGATTTACATTGTCTTGAGTCCAATTCAGTTGGGACGATCCCCCCAACCCACCTTGATAAGGGGGGCATGAAGATTTTTCTAACCTCCCTTGATAAGGGGGGAGCGAGGGGGGATCTGCCTCGATATGTAAAATTACGTTGTAGCGAAACTGAGTTAATTCATTACAATATCGACCGCGTGTGAGCTGAACTTGAATATGACTAATTCGTTCCCAGTGCTGTTTCAAGGCATGAAAGAAAGCAGGATCGATCGCCAGTTCCGTCTCCTGAAATATCGCCGTCTGTACCTGCTGTTGCAGATGCTCTCGACTCGCGGTATTATCTGCCCGCTCCAATTGAACCGCAGCATGAAAAGCTGACAACAAGGGTAGACTCCGTACATCTCCAATAAAGACAAAGCCACCAGGGGCAACAGTGTGAATTGCTTGTTCCAGCACTTGCAGGAGATAATCTATGCTAGGAAAGTACTGCACGATCGAATTAAGAATCACTGCATCAAAGCTATTTGCCTCTAGACCTTCAAAGTTAGTTGCCATCCTCTGAAGTAACTTTACTTGAGGCAATGGTTGAGTTGCTAACTGTTGCTCGATGTATTCAATGGATGCAGATGAGAAATCAGTTCCCCAATACTGAGTACAGTGTGGCGCAATTTGAAACAGCAATAAACCCGTACCGCAACCAATTTCTAATACCCGCTGAGGCTGCAAACTCAAAATCTGCTGGGTGCGATCGCTCACCCATTGTTGCATTTGCTCTTTTGGAATTGGTCGGTTTGTATAGCTACTATTCCAGCCTATGATGTTGAAAGTAGCATCGTTATTTGTAGCAGGCTGATGATAAGTCTGGTCGTAAAGATTTTGCCATTGCTTAACCTGCTCGTCCTGCAAATTTGGGAGTTCCTGAGTGCTGTCCCGATTCAATACGATGTAGGCGACTATACGCTTATCTGTAGCATTCTCATGGGCGATCGCCACAGTCTCTCGCACTGTTGGGTGTTGAAGCAATAGTGTTTCTATTTCGCCTAATTCAATCCGAAATCCCCGAATTTTTACCTGATTATCAATGCGATCGACAAATTCAAGATTGCCATCGGGAAGATAGCGGGCGAGATCTCCGGTTTTGTAAAGGCGATCGGTAATTGGTAGTTGGTAGTTGGTAATCGGTGGTTGGTTATTACTCTCCCTTGCTCCCTGCTCCCAGCTCGTCCCTACTCCCTGCTCCCTGCTGCCTAAACAGACAAACCGTTCATCCGTCAACTGGGGACGATTTAAATAGCCCCGTGCTAACCCATCACCGCTAATGTACAATTCGCCAACTATTCCAATTGGTACGGGCTGGAGGTGAGAATCTAAAAGATAGATTTGGGTGTTAGAAATGGGACGACCAATGGATGGCTTATTGTCATTATTACCAGTAGCGCTTAACTGAGCAACTGTCGCCCAGATTGTTGCTTCTGTTGGTCCGTAGGCGTTAAAAAAGCGACGACCTACAGCCCATTGCTGCACGATTTCGTGTTTAACAGCTTCACCGCCAGAAATTACTGTTTGAAGAGTGGGCAGTTCTGCTGCTGGTAAAATTGCTAGAACCGCAGGGGGGAGAATAGTAGTATCGATCGCCTTGTCTTGCAAGAACTGAACTAGTTCGGCTCCAGGTAAACGGGCTGTTTTGGGTGGGATGTAAAGGCTAGCGCCAACCCCAAACGCTAGTAACATCTCAAAGACAGACGCATCAAAACTGAGGGAGCTAAATTGTAGAATCCGATTTTTTGGTTGTAGTTTGAATACTTGAATTTGAGCGTGGACGACATTACATAGTCCTCGATGCTCTACTAAAACTCCTTTCGGTTTTCCGGTCGAGCCAGAGGTGTAGATGACGTAAGCTAGGTTATTGGCTGTTACGTTGCTGTTGGGTGTTTCATCATCGTATGTGGCGATGGTTTTCCAGTCAGTATCCAGGCATATTAGACGATCCCCCCAACTCTCCTGAAAAACGGGGGCTAATTCTGGTTCTTCGTTTCCAGGCTCAGTCCGATTCCCCCAACCCCCCTTCAAAAGGGGGGCTAATTCTGGTTCTTCGTTTCCAGGCTCAGTCCGATCCCCCCAACCCCCCTTCAAAAGGGGGGCTAAAGAACTCTGGGTTAGCACGATCGCCACTTGAGTATCGTCAAGCATGAACTTTAGGCGATCGCTGGGATAATTTGGATCGAGGGGAATATAAGCTCCGCCTGCTTTCCAAATGCCCAATATGCCTATTACCATTTCTAGAGAGCGATCGAGACAAATTCCTACTAAAGATTCAGAAGAAACGCCTAATTGTTGTAAATAGTGCGCTAGTTGATTTGCACGTCGATCCAATTCCTGGTAAGTTAGTTGCTCGTCTGCCAAAACAACCGCAGTAGCATCGGGCATTCTTGCTGCTTGTGCTTGAAATAATTGATGAATGCACAAATCTGGATAATCGCAGCTAGTTTGATTCCATGCCACCAATAGTTGATGGTATTCTGCTGCACTCAATAGGGGTAAGTTAGCGATGCGTGTATCGGGATTGGTAACTATGCCTTCTAACAATGCTTGGAAGTGAGCTAGCATTCGAGCGATCGTAGATGCATCAAATAAATCGGTGTTGTATGCTACGAAACCACTCAGTCCATCTACCGATCCTTCCCACAAATTATTCAACCCGCGATCGCACTCCCACAAATGCAACTCTAGATCGAATCGCGTGGTAGACACGTCAAACTTCAACGGGTTCAACATTAGCCCGGGTAACTCCAAGGGTTGCATCGGAGCATTTTGAAGCGCAAAGACGACTTGAAACAAAGGGTTACGGCTCAAGTCGCGCTCTGGGTGCAACTCTTCTACTAACTTCTCAAAAGGTAAGTCTTGATGGGCATAGGCTCCTAATGTCACTTGCCGTACTCGTTCCAGTAGTTCTCGAAAAGTAGGATTGTTGGAGAGATCGACACGCAGCACCAGGCTATTGACAAAAAAACCAATTAATGGCTCTAATTGGCTATGATTGCGGTTAGCTATGGGCGATCCAACGGCAATATCTTCTTGTCCGGTATAGCGATGTAGCAACGTTTGAAATGCTGCCAGCAAGGTCATAAAAAGGGTGACACCTGCTTGCTGACTGAAAGCTTCTAGGGACTGGGTGAGAGTTTTTGATAACTTTAGGCTTTGTGTTGCACCGCGATAGGTTTGTACAGCAGGGCGAGTTCTATCAGTGGGAAGATTCAGGATCGGTAGATCTGCCAGATGCGATCGCCAGTAGGACAGTTGCGACTCCAATACTTGCCCTTGCAGCCATTGCCGTTGCCAATAGGCAAAATCGGCATACTGGATCGGCAATTCTGCTAATGGATAAGGTTTGCTTTCACTCTTAGCGGTGTAGAGTAATCCCAGTTCTCGCACCAGTACCCCCAGCGACCAACCATCGGCAACAATGTGGTGCAGATTTAGCAACAGGACGTATTCAGCTGCATCTAACTGCAACAATTTCACTCGTAGTAGCAGATCGGTGGCTAGGTTAAATGGCTGTTGGGCTTCTTCTGTAGCGATTTGCTCGGCTGTGAGTTGTCGTTCGTTTGGGGGTAAATGGCGCAAATCCACAACAGGCAGAGATAAATTGACTTTTTGGGCAACGATCTGAACCGGTTGCCCGTCCAGCTTGACGAAGTTGGTACGCAAGGCTTCGTGACGATCGACGATCGCCCCAAAAGCTTGCTTTAAAGCTACATAGTCAAGTTTCCCTTGCAGCCGAACTGAAAAAGGTATGTTGTAAAAAGGGTTGTTAGGTACTAAGCGATCCAAAAACCACAATCGCTGCTGAGCGAATGACAGAGGTAGGGAGCGATGGTCGCGTAGCGTTTGCGAAGCATGGTCGAAGAGCATACCGCCTTCGGCATCGCGCGATATTCTTACCAACTGAGGAGAGCGATCGATTTGAGCATTTGCCTGGTGCAACAGGGCGATCAGCTCAGATTTGCGATCGACAATTTTTGCCCGTAACTGGGGGGATAATACCCCTTCAGGAGCGTTACAGCGCAAGCTTTCTCCCTTAACGAAAAGCTGAATATCTAAAGAGCGTAGGTAGGCTAAGAACTCAATACTTGTCAAAATTCTACCTCCTCGCGATTTTGAGCGGATGTCTCAGCCTCAGCCGTTTGTACCCGATCTGCGCCACGGAGCGTATTAATATATTGCGCGATCGCCACAATCGTTGGTGTTTCAAATAGAACTCCCAGTGGCACTTCTACCCCAAGGCGATCGCGTATTCGGGAAACTAATTGCGTGGCTAAGAGCGAATGTCCGCCCAATTCAAAAAAATCGTCGCTTATACCTACTTGTCGTCCCAAAGTTTCCGCCCAAAGCTGCGCTAACTGAGCTTCAACCGACGTTCGCGGTGCAAGGGTTGGTAGATCGACAGAAGTAAAATCGGGTGAGGGAAGTGCCTGCCGATCTACTTTGCCGTTAGGTGTTAGTGGCAAAGCCTTCAAGACTACAAAAGCGGAAGGCAGCATGTAATTTGGCAGTTTTGTTTTGAGGAAGCTTCGCAGATCGCCGATCCCCCCTAACCCCTTTTTCTCAAGAAGGAATTCGCTAGCCCCCCTTAAAAAGGGGGGTTGGGGGGATCTCTTCGTGTTGAGAACGATGTAAGCAACCAAACGGCGATCGCTACTCCCATCCTCCCGCACCACAACAACAGTTTCTTCTACACTCGGATACTGCTTCAAGACTGTTTCAATCTCGCCCAACTCAATCCGAAAACCCCGCAACTTAATTTGCGCGTCAGTACGACCAACAAATTCGAGATTACCATCGGGAAGATAGCGGGCGAGATCTCCGGTTTTGTACAAGCGGGTATCGGTAATTGGTAATTGGTAATTGGTAATTGAGTGGTGCGTGTTTTTTTGCTTCCTCAGCTTCCTCAGCTCCCTCAGCTTCCTCAGCTCTCTTCCTCCCGACTCCCTGCTCCCTTGACCAATAAATCGTTCAGCCGTCAACTGAGGACGATTCAAATATTCTTTTGCTAATCCATCGCCACCAATGTAAATTTCTCCGGTAACGCCAACAGGTACGGGGTTTAGGTGAGTATCCAGCAGGTAGATTTGAGTGCTAGCAACGGGACGACCGATCGGAATTGATGTTGCTGCTTCTGGTATGTCTTGCACTTCATACCAGGAAGTAAATGTAGTGTTTTCAGTCGGTCCATATACGTGCAGCAAATGTGCGGGTGCGCCGTGCTGCTTGACTGCTTTTACCCACCTGACATCAACTGCTTCACCCCCAAATAGCAAGTAGCGCAGCGAACGAAAACAGTCGGGTACTTCTCGCGCCATTTGATTGAATAAAGCGGTTGTCAAAAACAGGATGCTAATTTCCTGCTGTCGAATCGCTTGGGCAAACTTTTGGGGAGAAAGCATCACTTCGCGATCGCACCCCACTAATTGCGCTCCATTTAGCAGTGCGCCCCAAATCTCAAAGGTTGCTGCATCAAATGACAGATTGGCACATTGAGCGACTTTATCCCCAGGTTCTAAGGTGATGTAGTTGGTGTTGCATACTAATCTATTTACGGCTCGATGAGTTACTGCTACGCCCTTTGGGATTCCCGTCGAGCCAGAAGTATAAATTACGTAGGCAAGGCGATCTACGGTTGTTCGATCGCTTGGGTTCTGCTCGCTTTCTTGCGCGATCGCTTCCCAATCCTTTTCTAAACAAACAACTTTTAAATTTCGATCCCCCCAACTGAGCTTAAAAAGGGGGGCTAATGCTTGTTGCGTCACTAGTACAGATACTTGAGCATCTTCCAACATGAACTGCAACCGTTCGGGGGGATAAGTTGGATCTAGAGGAACGTAAGCTGCTCCGGCTTTGAGGATACCTAGCAAAGAAGCGATCGCCATTGGAGAAGGTTCCATGCAGATACCTACCAGCGTTTCGCAACCTACACCTAGTTTTCGCAGATAATGTGCCAGTTGGTTGCTACCACTATTCAACTCATGATAGGTATATTGTCTATCGCCAAAACTTACTGCAATAGCATTTGGACTTTGTTCTACCTGAAGTTCAAACAATTGGTGAATGCCGCGCTTTGGATAACTACGTCCAGTTTGATTCCACTCTACTAATTGATGCTGCTCTGCGGCGCTCAAAATCGGTAGATCTGCTAAATTTGTGTCGGGATCGGTAACTACTCCAGTTAATAACATTTGGAAATGAGTTAGCATCCGGGCGATCGCACTTGGCTCAAACAGCTCGGTGTTGTAAACTAAAACACCACGCAATCCTTCCGACTGCTGCCACCCGTCGCCCCACAAACTCCTAAAGTTTTCGGCGCACTCCCATAGATAAAACTCTAGATCGAACCGAGCGGTTGTTGTTTCCACTTTGAAGGAAGAGAGCGAGAGTTCAGGTAGCGTTAGCTGTTCTATAGGTGCGTTTTGCAGCGCAAATACCACTTGAAACAATGGGTTGCGGCTTCCTTGACGTTCTGGGTGCAACTCTTCTACTAACTTCTCAAAGGGTGAATCTTGATGAGCGTAGGCTTCTACCGTCACCTGTCGCACTCTCGCCAGCAACTCGCGAAAGCTGGGATTACCTGAGAGATCGGTTCGTAGAACTAAACTATTGGCAAAAAAGCCAATTAAATCCTCTAATTCCCGCCGATTGCGATTGGCAATTGGCGATCCTACAGCTATATCGGTCTGTCCTGTATAGCGATATAACAAGACTTGGAACGCTGCTAGTAATGTCATGAACAGCGTTACGCCTTCTTGATGACTCAGTGCCAAAAGTGCTTGAGAAAAGTCTTGTGGCAACTCTAGTAACTTAATTGCTCCCCGATCGCCTCGTTCTTTTGGACGGCAACGATTGCTCTCGAACTCTAGAACGGATAAATTGTGTAACTGCGATCGCCAGTAAGATAGTTGCGATTCTAGCACTTCCCCTTGCAACCATTGTCGTTGCCAGTGGGCAAAGTCAGCATATTGAATTGACAGTTCGGGCAAAGGGGAAGGTTTACCCGTACTAAAAGCAGAGTAAAGCAATTCTAGTTCTCGAATTAGGATCGCGATCGACCACTCATCAAAAACGATGTGGTGCAGATTGATGACCAAAACATACTCTGACTCGTCTAGTTGTAGCAGCGTTACTCGCAGCAGAGAATCTCGATCCAGGTTAAAAGGCTGCTGGATCTCCCGCGCGATCGCCTGTTGCGCTGCTGCTTCTCGTTCGCTTGCAGGCAACTGCTGTAAATCGGATATCTTAAGAAATACCTTTGAATGGGACGTAATTAGTTGTACGGGTTGCCCCTCTTGCACTCCGAAGTTGGTACGCAATATTTCGTGACGGCGGACAATTTCATGAAAGCTTTCTTCCAACGCTTTTAAGTCAAGCACGCCCGATAGACGAACCGTCGTCGGCACATTATAGAACGAAGTACCAGGAAATAGGCGATCGAGAAACCAAAGCCGTTGTTGTGCAAACGATGCCGGAAAAACAAAGACTTCCTCAGAAATGTTATCGAGCGATCCTATTGAAGTCATTGACGAATCTGCCTGCGCGATCGGCTGACTCTATCTAACAAAGATGGAGTATAAAATTTATCTGCACTGAGATAGAGATAGAGTGATTTCATGCAGCTTCTTTAACAAAAGCTATCATGACTGCAAGAATACGCGCTCAAATATAACGTGAGAAACGGAGCTTGAGAGATAAAAAACGGAGCTTGAGAGATAAAATTGCTATCTGATAATAACTATCTCTATGGTATGTGGTACGCACCAAGTTACTTGCTGAGAATGGGAAGCAATTTATTTGCCGAGGATCGCGTCCATATGGAACCAACACAACTAAGCCAAGAACTGCGTAAAAGACAAAGCCCCGATATGACTCGTCGGCGCTGGATTATTGGTTTATCTACAGTGGGCGGTGCGATGGGACAACTTGTTACACTCTACCAAACTGGAGTCGTTAGCCATTTACCCGATCCTCCAGGACAGCAGCTTTTTGATGCAGACCGTGTAGATGCTTCTAATTATGCCTACAGTCGCTTCAATTCGCCCGATGGACCCCTAATGACACTTAATTACGCCCTCACAGCCTGGATAGCTTCTGCTGGGGGTATAGACCGCGCCAGACGCAATCCTATATTACCGATCGCAATGGGCGTTAAGCTCTTATTCGATGGAGTTCTTTCGCTCGAACTAGCGCGGGAAGAATGGAATGAGAACAAGGCACTTTGTGAATATTGCCAGGTAGCAACATTTTGTTCGCTTGTATCGATAATACTTGCCGCACCAGAAGTTATGGCTGCTACTCGAACTCTACTCGGTCGTCGCGAGGATGTAAAAGCAAGTAACACGCGATAATTTGTCATTGGTCATCGGTCATCGGTCATCGGTCAATCTTGACTTTTGACTTTTGACTTTTGACTTTTGTTAACTTAATACGCTACATTGACCTTGATGCCGCAGTAAATGATCGCATAGTACTAAAGCTACCATTGCCTCTACCATCGGTACAGCTCTGGGCAACACGCAGGGATCGTGTCTACCTTTGGCAGCTAATAGTGTCTCTTCCCCTGCATTTGTGACTGTCTTTTGTTCCTTCCGAATTGTCGCTGTTGGTTTAAAAGCAATTCGCAAAATAATATTCTCACCGTTAGAAATTCCTCCTTGTACCCCACCAGAACGGTTGGTAACAGTGCGAATTTCTCCATTTTCATCTGTATAGTATTCGTCGTTGTGTTCGCTACCTGTCATCAGAGTTCCCGCAAACCCAGAGCCAATTTCAAAGCCTTTGGTAGCGGGTAAAGACATGACAGCTTTCGCTAAATCTGCTTCTAGTTTGTCAAATACTGGAGAACCCAAACCTCTAGGTACGTTGCGCGTTACGCACTCGACAACACCACCGACAGAATCGCCTTGTCTGCCAATCTGCTCGATCAATTCAATCATGCGATCGGCACATTCGGGATCGGGACAGCGGACAATGTTACTTTCTACCTGTTCTAGAGTTACGCTGCTGGGATCGACAATGCCTTCTATGTCTTTGATGCGCTTAACATAAGCAACAACTTCTACCCCAGCAACTTGATGTAAGATTTTTTTAGCGATCGCCCCTGCTGCAACTCTGCCAATTGTCTCTCTAGCTGAAGAACGTCCCCCGCCTTGCCAGTTACGAATCCCGTATTTAGCATCATAGGTAGCATCGGCATGGGAAGGGCGATACTTTTGTTGCATCTCGTCATAATCTTGGGGACGGGTATCTTTGTTGCGCACCAAAATCGAGATTGGTGTCCCTAGTGTTTTTCCCTCAAATATCCCCGACAAAATTTCGCAGCTATCAGCTTCTTTACGGGGTGTGGTAATTTTACTTTGCCCTGGTCGCCGGCGATCGAGTTCCCACTGAATTTCCTCCACGGAAATCTCCAAGCGTGGTGGACATCCATCAATGACGACTCCCACACCGCCACCGTGCGATTCGCCAAAAGTCGTCACCCGAAATAAATGTCCGAAGGTATTGCCCATGATGCTGTGTTGTGAGGAACTGTTGATTTTTGTATCACATTCTGAAGCTTTAGATGTAGGGGATTCTTTTTCAGTTATCAGCGATCGGTGATTAGTGGCTGGTGACTGGTGACTAGATGAAGACTCAGATGCTAGCCACTAGCCACTACTCACTACTCACTAACTTGCGCTAATATGTCAGCGCGAGTTGACAGGGAGAGCGAAATGAGACGAAACCGCGATTTTGGGCAGGTACTAAAGGCTATTTGGCAGACACTATCTCTATCGGGGCTTTTGGCTATTACAATTTGGGCAATGACGCGACCTAGTTGGGTGTTACGCGACAATCGACAAGTGGCGATTGAAGGTAACAGTTTGTTATCTAAGCCAGTTATTCTTTCGCGCCTCGCTCTAGCATATCCTCAATCGCTGCTGCAAATTTCGCCAATGGCGATCGCTCAAACTTTGGAATCCTACCCTCCAATTGCTGATGCTAAGGTGGCTCGCCGACTCTTTCCTCCTAGTTTAGTCGTCCAAGTGCAAGAACGCACGCCTGTAGCTGTAGCGATCGCCCGTTTGATTCCCAATAGTTCCACACCCTACTCCAAAGCATCTGTTGGCTTTCTCGACTCGCGGGGCGCGTGGATTCCATTTGAATCTTACCCTGCCCAAGTTCGGCAGCGTCTTAAGCCTCAATTAAAAGTTTTGGGTTCGCCAGAGACTTATCGCGCTTACTGGAGTTCCCTCTATCAAAAAATCGGTCAAAGTGGGATTGAAGTTTTGGAAATTGATTGTCAAGATCCAAGCAATCTCATTCTCAAAACTGAATTAGGAACCGTCCACCTCGGTCCTTACAGCGAACGATTAACCAAACAACTTCATGTTTTGGCTCAAATGAGTCCGATTTCAACTCAAATTAATTCTCGCCAAATTGACTATATAGACTTGAAAAATCCTGCCGCTCCTTTAGTACAAATGTATCAAAAAGAAACTGAAGCAAGCCCAGTCCAGAACGTACCGACAAATCCAAAAATAATCAAAAGTAATCTACAGTAATTTCCACTTTTATGAGATGATTTGATGCTATATATTAGAAGTTTTTTAAACATGTATGAAATATGTATAAACAACTTAAATATATTTGGACATCCTCTGTAATTATACTGAGGTAAATTGGAGTCATCGACAAGCTTATTGTAACTTGTCAGTAGAATCACGCTTGAATGTACATGGGTGCAGGCATTACCTTGCTTGCGGAGTAGCGCAAGTTGCAGCACCTATGTCAGAAAATCACTTAAGTATTAGAATTCCCACCACAGAGATGTCTATATTGGAGCAATACTGCAAAAAGCACCAAAGAACCAAAACTGATGTCATTCGCGAGTTTATTCGCTCGCTGTCACAAAATGTATCGATCAGATAGGGGCAAGTATGAAAAAGATTGATTTTACTGGCTAGAGTTCAGTCATTCCACCGCGATCGCGGTGGAATAACTGGATTTTTTTGCAAAAAGGTAAGGAAAAAATTTGCTGATATCAGCAAAATCTCCGAAAAAACTTCGATTTTGTTAAAAAATTAAGAAATACAAGCATTGCATTCGGTTTATTGCTCAATCGCGTAAAAATATACGGTGTTATTTACCATTTGTTCTAGACAAAGGAGACAGCTTTAGAGATGCCAACAATTGCCGCAGCCTCAGTTAAAACAACTTTGCAGCGAGAAATCAGCAGTCGCAATTGCTTTGTATCAGATCGAGCAGTTTATACAGAACAATTTCAAGTTAACTATAGTGCATCCAATTATCTAATCTCTTGAAAACAGCAGTAGGCTCGCCCGTTCGCTGCCAAAGTCGGGTTAGCATCGATGCCTTAACTGAAATTGCCGAGGATAAGCCATAGGAAAAAAACCTATAGTGAACTCTTATCCAAATTGTCACGCTTAAAAAAAGTTGTTCGTACACACCTAGATTCCAATGACACTTAACAGTAAAATAGACGTTACCCTTAAAACCTCCCAATCTCCAGGGCGGTCGGATTTTCCATTAGGCATGAATTCGACTGGGGACTTTAACAGTACAGGGCTGCATCTCGGACAAAACTACATCAGGGAAGTTGCTACTGGGGAGGACAACTTGAGCGATAGCAATATTCTTCCGAGTCGGGTAGCGAATATCAAAGTAATCGGTGTCGGTGGCGGTGGTGGCAATGCTGTCAATCGAATGATTGAGAGTGGGGTTACTGGTGTAGAGTTTTGGTCAATTAATACTGATGCTCAGGCGCTGACCCATAGCGCTGCACCTAGAAAGCTACAGATCGGACAAAAGCTGACGCGAGGACTAGGAGCAGGTGGCAATCCAGCAATGGGAGAGAAAGCGGCAGAGGAGTCGCGAGATGAAATTGCTAACGCTATAGGAGAAGCAGACCTAGTATTTATCACCGCTGGGATGGGAGGCGGTACTGGTACAGGTGCGGCACCAACTGTGGCGGAAATCGCCAAGGAAAAGGGTATTTTAACTGTAGGCGTTGTCACCCGTCCTTTTGGTTTTGAAGGTCGTCGCCGTGCTAACCAAGCCCACCAAGGGATAGACGCACTGAAAGACCGAGTTGATACGATGATTCTGATCCCCAACGATAAACTGCTATCGGTAATCTCCGAGCAGACCGCGTTGCGAGATGCGTTTCTGACTGCTGATGAAGTTCTGCGTCAAGGGGTACAAGGAATCTCCGATATTATCACGATCCCTGGGTTAGTGAATGTAGATTTTGCCGACGTGAAAGCAGTCATGGCAGATGCGGGATCGGCACTAATGGGGATCGGCACCGGCTCTGGTAAAACCCGTGCTAGAGAAGCAGCAAACGCAGCTATTTCTTCTCCTTTACTAGAGTCGTCAATTGAAGGAGCAAAAGGAGTCGTCATTAATATTACTGGTGGCAGCGATATGACGCTGCATGAGGTGAATATGGCAGCAGATACGATTTATGAAGTCGTCGATCCCAATGCTAATATCATTTTTGGTGCAGTGATTGATGACAAACTACAAGGGGAAATGAAAATCACTGTCATTGCTACCGGATTCAATCAAGCTGATTCTCAACCAACTACCCCGACTCCAGGTATACCAATTGCTAAAAAATCCCCAACAGCACCAGCGCCGTCAACGCCATCAGCTAATGACAACAAAGAAAAACCTGGCTTGGATATTCCCGAGTTTTTGCAACGGCGGCGACCTTCACGTTGATGGGAAGCGCGATTGTTTTTCTATGGATCGAATATATTCTTCTTGGTAGGGGTACACAGCTGTGCGCCCCTATCGGCGTGCCGTTTCAGGAAACTACATCTACAATTTAATTGGTTCGATTGCCAAAGTTTCCCCAGCAGCAGGTAGAAGTAATTGAGTTTTAGAGCCAGAAGCTGCTAGGCGATCGCTAAATTCTTCTACACTACCAATCGATCGAATTAACATCGGCAAAATTCCCCGAGCTTCGATCTCGCCTAAAGATGTAGGAACGAAAACGCGGGGATGCAAAGTTTGAATCAAATGCATTGCCTCTGTCGATCCCATAATCACCTGTCCCAGCAGTGGAAATACCTGTCCGATAATCGGGGCGATCGCTACATCTAGCCTACCTTGAAATTGAGCTGTAACTTTCTCGGACTGGAACCAATGAGGCTCGTAGTAAACTGTTTCCCCACTCTCCACGTCTTTGAGGAAATAGCCATTTTCTACTTGACCTTGAATTGGTGCGCCTGTAACGGCGGTGATTCTCAACTTGCCAAAAGTGTTAGTTTGTCCCGGTATCAGAGAACGAACGTCAGTGTAACCTAAGCCCTGAACAATTTTCGCTGCTGTAGGCGAACCTACCACCGGAATCTGACGATCTAATTGTTCTAACGTGGGTTTGTGGCAGTGATCGTCCAACCCTTGAGAAATTAAAATTAAATCTATGTTTGGCAGCGTAGTCGGGTTGTATGCTGGTGGCTTGAGATGAGTCGCGGAAAATAGCCAAGGTTGCCCATAAAAAACTAGCGGATCGATCAGCCACGGATCGATCAGCACTCTCAGCCCAGCAATTTCTAATAACCAGCTATTTAAATCGATTCTAGTCAGTTTCATACTTCATAGTTATCAGTTATCAGTTATCAGTTATCAATTATTAAACGCTGCTAACTAACAATCAATTACCAACAACCACTACGATCGCTGACTAGTTAATTCCGAATTCCGAAGTCAAGCAGGCGGATGACGAGGTTTCCTCGTCATTAAAGCCGCGTCGAATTCCGAATTCTTCACGCTCGCTTTGTTATCAGCTTCGGCAAGTCGCTGGGCGAAATGGAGTTTTTGACTAAATTAGCAAGTTCTTGTAACTGACTAATTGCCTCTGCACCCTCCAACTTCATGAGTTCGCGATCGTCTCTCATTTCAGTCCAGGTAATGCCGTAATCGGACACCAAAAACCGAATCAGATGATTATCTGCCAAACTGACCATAAATGAGGCACTGCTCATTTGTCCGCCGCAAGTATAACAAGACGCAGGATATCCCCGCCGCTCTAGTACAATCGCCAAGGCTTGGAGGTTCATTACCAGATCTTGGACGTATTGTCGGTGTTGCTCTGCCAATCTCAGAAACACTTTTTTCCTCCAAACACCACATCTAATTGTAAACCTTTTTCATTTTTTTTAGAATTTCTTTAGATTTTTGCTGCAATTTGACGATCGCAATAAGAGATTGTAACAGTTCTTTGCGATCGAATTCATCTGCCTCCTAGACGTACCGAATAGGTTAAAGTAAAAGCGCCGTTCCTACGGTATTGAAACAATCTGTTTTAGAAAAATTCCAGATTGAATTATCTAATTTATGCCTGCAACTTCCAAAAAATAGACGCAATAGCTGTTAGAAACTAGGCAAGACTTCGCGAGCGATCGTAAAGAAATAAATTATGAAAACTATAAGGACAACTTAAGTATTTAGCTCGATCTAGCTGAATACTCTAGCTGTCCTCTTAATATCTCTGAATTCAGTTGTTTCACTCCTCGGTCTCAGGAGTGAGTTACTACTTGTATTCTAATCAACAGTTTGCCACCAACCAAAGGCGGGTCCAATAAATCGAATTGTGACCCAGGAAGCAACTAATAGTCCAATACCAATCCAACTAATGCGGGTACTCCACTGCGTAAGTTTCTGTGCTTGACTCTTAGTCACGGGAAACCAGGGAAAGATTTGTGCTTCTTGACCGTACTTATCTCCCAACGCAGCTTTACGACGCTTTGCTTCTCCCATAATCTACTTCCATTCCAAGCTATAAACCCCTTATTTCTGAATCATATCGTATGTTACAAGCCAGAACTCAGAACTCAGAACTCAGAAGAAATAAATCCAAATTGTTACCACTCCCGACTACGCGGTTCCGATGCGGAGGACACCTCCGCCTCCACCCGCTTCCCGACTCCCTAATCTTTTGCAAACAAACTAGCATCTAAATAATTACATCTAGCGGCAGGGCTAAGAGCTGCAAGTACCTGCTGTCCGTAACTGCGGTGTAATACGCGACTATCTAGTAAAGCTACGACTCCTTGACGCTCGCGCATAGGCGCGAGCGCCCGTTGTAATTGATTTAAAGCCGCAGGCAATAGATAAAGGGCAAACCAGTCTTGACGCGATCGCTTATAGTATTCGACTCGACCCGCCACAATTGGATGCTCTAGAGATGGTATGGGTAATGTTGTAATAATCGTGAGTTGCGGTACTGGCAAGATACCTTGATGCTGCTGCCAAAAGTCCCAACCGCTGACGAGAATGCTATTCTCATCCAAACTCATTTTTTCTACCTGTACCCGCGAACCAAACTCTGCGGCTAATTGCGCCCCGATTTGCTGTTTTAAAGGCAAATCACCAACTAAAATCATTGTTAATCCTGGCGATACCGTCGCACCAATCAAAGCATAAATTTCCCGCATCAAAGCGGGTTGATATTGGGGGGTATTGGGTAAAGGAAAGCGTTCTGGCGTGTAGAGTTGAATTGATTCGTTGTGGCGATCGCCAGCAAACTTCAAACAAGTCAGTTCTTCTGGTAAACCCAAGCGCTTGCGATAAGTCGTAGCCTCTGTTTCTCGATCTAAGGCACTACCCATGAAGACTACAGGCTGTCGAGTCCAAATTGGTGCAAGAGCCGAAGCCACCTCTGCGGGAGCGCAGTAGAGTGAAAATAAGCCTTGAGAGCGGTTTAGGCTCATCCACAACAAGCAGTCTGGTGTTTGCGATCGCTGTTGGAACAAATACCAATTCTTCGGTAAAGAGAGAGAATTCGGGAGTTGGGAAGCAGCGGGCGGCGAAGCGTCTTCGCCGACATTAGCTGCGTAGTCGGGAATCGGGAGTCGGAAGTCAGAATTCAATCCTACCTTGTCTCCCTTGTCTCCCTTGTCTTCCTTATCTCCTAGCCTGGTAAACAGGCTTTCCAGAATATTCCGCTCTGCTGGGGAGACGAGATAGCACTCGTATGGGTTGGCTGGATGTCGGAAGACGGCTTTTGTCAGTTGGACTCGCGCTTCCCGAATCACTTCCGCCCGATCGGGATAAGCCAGCATCAATTCGTCCCAATTACCAGGATGAATGCTAACAGTTAGTTGCGATCGCGCCCAGTCTTCTAAATCGTCCACCCCATCAATTAGTGTCGGAATGTTGGGCGGAAAATCGCCCGTTCCCGCCCATTGAGCTTGCAGCCAAGCCGCAGGGGTAATGAGTAAAATACCTTGAAAATCGGGATGAATCCAGCGATCGCCGACGATAATACTTTTATTCGTTTGCAGCCATTGCTGTAGAGGCGGAATTTCTACTCGCAACAGACGCTGTTGCACTTCCTCTGTTGCTACTATCACCGCCGGAGATTGCCAAAGTAGAGCTGGCGCTAGATAGCTCAGGCGATAACGTCCCTGATAGCCGCAACCAGCACCCACCTGAATCAAAGCACTACGTCCGAGCCGCAAAGCTCTAGCTACGAGTCGCGCCATCGTCAAATGATGCGACCATGCAGCCTCCGCCTGCGATCGCAGGAAGTTGTGCAGGGAATAATGTACCTCTACTTCAATCACTGACTTCTAATTCTCTACCTAGCGCGAAGTTATCATCCCGATTCCAGTCCTATTATGTATTTGTTAGCTGCTTGTTGTCTGTTCTCCAACGACTGGATTGAAGGTTTTACCCTCAGAGTCTTTTATTTTACTAACTTTTGAGGAGCGAGGAGCGAGGAGCGAGGGGGATAAGGAGGACAAGGGGGACTAGGGGGACTAGAGGACTAGGGAGAAAAGAGAGATGAGGAAGCGCAAGGTAGCACAAGGTCACGCTTGGGAGCAATTACTAACTACCCATTACCCATTACCAATCTAAAAGCCAAAATTTCCCTCACTCCTCGCTCCTCGCTCCTCGCTCCTCCCTTTTCGCCAATCACTAAACCTATTACCAATTCGCACAATGCCAACTTATCCAGACATTTCTTGCGAAACTTTTCGCCATCCGCTCGATCGGCAAGCGGAACAAGCTTTACGGAGTTTACCAGGTTTTGATTTGGTAGCGACACAATTCATCAAATTTTTCTACGAACGCCCCCAAATGGTCTATCACATGGGCAACAGCATTCAAGTGGGAGCGCGCCAGTATTCTAGCGTCTACCAAATTTTTCGCGAATGCGTTCGAGATTTAGATATTTCTCCAGAACCAGTTTTGTTCGTGTCTCAAACTCCCGTCGTCAATGCCTATGCTCTCGGTCAGGAGGAACCTAATATCGTTCTCAACACTGGACTGTTGGATCTATTGGATCCTACAGAAATTCGCACGGTGATAGCACACGAATTAGGACATCTCAAATGCGGTCATACAATTTTGATTCAAATGGCAACTTGGGTGATTTCCACGGCTAACTATATTGGAGCTAGAACTCTAGGGTTGGGAAATTTAGTCAGTAGTGGATTGATCTTTGCCTTCTACGAATGGAAGCGGAAAGCCGAGTTATCAGCGGATCGAGCAGCCTTGATGGTGATGGACGATCTCAAACCAGTCATGCAAACGATGATGAAGCTAGCTGGGGGTAGCATTCAGTACGGTCATGAATGCAGTTTAGACGAGTTTATCCGGCAAGCAGAAAGATTCCAAGAACTCGACCAAGATAGCTTGAACCAAGTTTATAAATTTCTGCTTTACAATAACTTTCCCCAAAACTTGTTTCTAACGCATCCATTTGCGGTAGAACGGATAACTTATCTGCAACAATGGGCAAATTCTGCCGAATATCGTCAAATTCGCCAAGGCAACTATTCGCGATCGCCAGCTCAAAACGCAGTTAACGTCCAAACAGAATCATCCCCATCTGCCGCAACAGAGGATTTGCGCCGTCAAATTGAAGAATTGCAACGCGAGATCGATCGAATCAAGAAGAGGGGTGAGGAGTGAGGAGTGAGGGAGACAAGGGAAACAAGGAAGACAAGGGAGATAAGGAAGAGATAGCTAATGACAAATGACAAATGACGAATGACAAATTCTTTATAATCAAAGATTGCGTCCCTTTATCAGTGCGTTCCCTTTAGGAAAGTAGTCATGGCAGAAGAAGATATCCGTGCCACGCGATTAGAGAAAGTCGAGCAGTTGCGGCAGTTGGGTTTAAATCCCTATGCTTATCGTTGGGAATCTACCCACCATGCAGCTCAATTACAAGAAAAGTATGCCGACTTACCCAATGGGGAAGAGGTAGAAATAGAAGTGGCGATCGCGGGTAGAATCATCGCGCGCCGCGTTTTTGGCAAACTGGCTTTCTTCGGCTTGCAAGACGAGACTGGCACGATCCAGCTGTATTTAGATAAAAAAAGAATCGATACTACGATGGCAGAGATCGATCCAGATGCCTTCAATCATCTGAAGCAACTGACAGACGCAGGGGACATTTTAGGCGCAAAAGGGACGATCAAACGCACGGAAAAGGGTGAATTATCGGTTTTTGTTAACCAATACGCTATTCTTACCAAGTCTTTACTTCCCTTGCCCGATAAGTGGCATGGCTTGACTGATGTAGCTAAGCGCTATCGCCAGCGTTACGTAGATTTAATTGTCAACCCAGAAGTCCGGCAAACTTTTCGCCGTCGCGCTCAAATTACGGCAGGAATTCGCCGCTTTTTGGAGCAGCAGGGTTTTATTGAAATTGAAACTCCTGTGCTACAAGCAGAAGCAGGCGGGGCTGATGCTCGTCCCTTCATCACGCATCACAACACCCTAGAAATGGATTTGTATCTGCGGATTGCCACAGAACTCCATCTCAAGCGGTTGGTCGTGGGTGGATTTGAGAAAGTATTTGAATTGGGGCGCATTTTTCGGAACGAGGGCGTTTCTACCCGTCACAATCCAGAATTTACTTCGATTGAAATTTACCAAGCCTACGCCGATTATCACGACGTGATGCAATTGGTAGAAAATATCATCACTACTGTGACACGGGAAGTCTTAGGCACGCTGCAAATCACCTATCAAGACGAGGCGATCGATCTCACACCCCCGTGGCGCAGGGTGACGATGCACGATCTCGTACAGGAGAAAACAGGATTAGACTTTCATGCTTTCTCAAGTTTAGATGAGGCAAAGGTTGCGGCGAAACAAGCGGGAATTCAAGCAGTTGAGGAATGTACTTCGATTGGCAAACTCTTGAATGAGACGTTTGAACAATCTTGCGAAGCCACGCTGATTCAACCTACATATGTCATCGATTACCCTGTAGAAATTTCGCCACTTTCCAAGCCTCACCGCTCAAAGCCTGGTTTGGTAGAGCGATTTGAGTTATTTGTAGCTGGACGCGAAACCGCCAACGGATTTTCTGAGTTGAGCGATCCGATCGATCAAAGACAGCGATTAGAAGCACAAGCAGCCCGTAAAGCAGCTGGAGATTTAGAAGCACAGGGAGTAGACGAAGACTTTCTCACAGCTTTAGAGTACGGCTTGCCACCTACTGGTGGTGTAGGCATCGGGATCGATCGCCTGGTGATGCTCTTAACCGATTGTGCCAGTATTCGGGATGCAATCGCCTTTCCTTTACTGAAACCAGAAGCAAGCGAATAGGGAGTTGTAGGGGCGGGTTTTTACAGGATATCCCTGAAACAACCCAGAATTGAGCGAATAAACCCGCCCGTACAGAAGTCGGGAGTCGGGGAAGAGAGCTGAGGGAGAATTTAATTCCGAATTCCGAATTCCGAATTCCGAATTTCTCTACTGTTCCATCAAGCTTAAAAAAACCTCTTCCAGCGTAGGACTGACTTTGCGAACTTCTTCTACTTCTACTCCAGCTTGGACTAACATTTTGACGATGGGAGCAGAACTGATGAGTTGATGTAGGGAGATAGTTAAGCGATCGCTCTCATTGTTAATTTTAGAAATGTCAATCTCAGCAATGAGCGGTTGAGACTCTAACCAATCGATCGCATTTGCTGTAAATCCACGTCCGATAATTTCTAGTTTGGGATTGCCAGCTTGCGATCGCAACCGCTCGGGATGTCCTACTGCTAAAAGTTTACCTTGACGAATCACGCCGACTTGCTGACACAATTTTTCGGCTTCTGCCAAGTTGTGAGTCGTTAAGAATACTGTCACTCCTTCCTGCGCTACCATTTCCTGAATGTTGTCGCGCAAAGCAGCAGCAGCGACGGGATCGAGTCCGATGGTGGGTTCGTCGAGAAAGATTAATGGCGGAGAATGTAACATCGCCCGAGCGATCGCGAGTTTTTGTTTCATGCCCCGACTCCATTCTCCTACTCTTTGATGGCGGCGCTGCCACAAACCCATGTGTGAAAGTAATTCTTGAATCCGCGATCGCCTTTTGGCTGTGGGAATGCGCCAAGCCCGAGCGTAAAATTCTAAGTTATCTTCTGCGCTGAGTCGTTCGTAAAGTCCTGGGTGTTCTAGCAAAGCACCCGTGCGCTGGCGAATGGCATGGGAGTGGGTACGGCAATCGAAACCCAGTACCTCAGCTTGACCAGCCGTTGGCTCTAAAATTCCTAGTAGAAGCCTAATTGTCGTAGTTTTACCAGAACCATTCGCCCCCAAAAAGCCAAACACAATTCCTTGCGGGACTTCCAGCGATAAGTTGTCCAAAGCCGTAACATTACCAAAACTCCGACATAGTTGAGCAGTCCGAATTGCATTAGCACTCATGTCAAGCTGCTGTATGGTGCTGCTCTAGGGTACTGTAAAAATGGTCATTGATGAGTGGCTAGTGACTAGTGGCTAGTGACTAGAAAAGAGTTCAGCCACTAGCCACCAGTCACCAGTCACCAGTCACTGATAACCGATAACCAATTTGCAAAGTGTCACGTGCTACTGTTTTCCCCTAGAGGAGTAGCCTAAACTAAAGTTGTGTGTGAGGAGTGGTATTAAAGAAAAAGCTCTTGGGGTCGAAACACGGCAAGACTCCCAAGAGCTTTTTCTATTTTGGTGCTTCAGATAATGCTGCTACTGCTTAACTTGTGCCACTTAGTAAGAGCGATCGCGAAGTCTTCATCAGTTTTCTAGCCACCAGCCACCAGCCACTAGTCACTGATAACTGCTCACTGGTAACTGGTCATTGGTAGCTGATAAATGCTCGATGTTGGTTCCCAACAACTTGAGAAATTCTGCTAACCAGTTAGGATGAGCGAGCCATGCGGGTGCTGTAACCAAGTTACCATCCACCATCGCCTCGTCTGGAGGAATGTGAACGTATAAACCGCCAGTTTTCATCACGTCGGGTCCGCAGGCTGGGTATGCAGTGCAACTCTTACCTTGTAATACATCGGCTGCTGCTAGGACTTGTAAGCCGTGACAAATTGCTGCAATTGGTTTGTTGGTTTGGGCAAAGTGGCGTGCAATATCCAAAACTTTTTGATTTAGACGGATGTATTCTGGCGCTCTACCGCCTGGTATGACTAAAGCGTCGTAGTTTTCGGCTTTAACTTCATCGAAGGAGGCGTTTAAGGCAAAGTTATGTCCTGGCTTCTCACTGTAAGTTTGGTCGCCTTCAAAATCGTGTATTGCCGTGCGTACCTTTTCCCCTGCTGTTTTATCAGGACAGACAGCATGAACTGTATGTCCTACCATCTGTAGCGCCTGGAATGGAACCATGACTTCATAATTTTCTACGTAGTCACCAACCAGCATCAAAATTTTTTTCGCCGTCATTGGTTTAGTCCTCCATTATGAGTTGGTAATTGGTAATTGGTAATTGGTAATTCGTCGTCGAGCGTACCAATTTACCTCATGTGTAACTTTTTTCTTAACTTCTAACTCATTGGGGTTGGAAGATCGGAGAACTGCGACACTCTCCAAAAAATCTCCGTTATCAACAGGAGTTGGGGGGATCTTCTATAGCGTTGTTTTAAAAAAATGTTATCATTTGACATTTATCATTTGCGATTTGTCAGATCGTTTTGGTGGTGAACTAGAAGGTATTTGCTGTCGCTCGCTAGCGACAACCAACTACCAACTACCAATTACCAATTACCATTATCAATTTTTTACTACAATAAACTAGGTGACAGTGCATCTGTACTGTTATTTCCAGATCGAGGGTGTGACGCAGCAGTATAAATGATTCCAGTCCAACTTATACTTAAAAACTTCCTCAGTTATCGCGAGACGACTCTTGATTTTAGCGGGCTACATATTGCCTGTATATGTGGCTCGAATGGGGCGGGTAAATCATCTCTACTCGAAGCGATTACCTGGGCGGTTTGGGGTCAGAGTCGTGCTGTAGCGGAAGATGATATCATTCATGCCGGAGCAAAAGAAGTACGGGTTGATTTTCTGTTTTACAGCGATCGCCACAAATATCGCGTGATTCGTACCCGTTACCGAGGACAAAGCAGTTCCCTAGAGTTTCAAGTCGAAACGCCACAAGGCTTTCGCTCGCTAACTGAAAAGGGAGTCCGAGCCACTCAGTCATTAATTTTAGAACACGTTAAGCTGGACTACGAAACATTTATTAACTCTGCTTACTTGCGTCAGGGACGAGCTGATGAATTCATGCTCAAGCGCCCCAACGAACGTAAAGAAATTTTGGCGGAGTTACTGAAACTGCGTCGTTATGACGAACTAGAGGAACGGGCAAAAGATCTGTCGAAATCTTTTCGCGCTCAAGCCGATCAATTAGAACAGGCTTTGCAATCGCTTGCCACCCAACTACAACAACAAGAAGCGATCGCCACTCATTTAGCAGAAATTGAAGCTCAAGTCAACCAGTTGCAGCAGGAACAAGCTTTTGATGACATTCAACTCAAAAGCTTACAAGTCATTCGCAGCCAACAACAAAACTGGGAACAACAATTAAGTTTCCTCAAACAGCAGTCTCAAAATCTAACGGTGGATCGCGATCGCCTCCAACAAGAGCATTTAGCGATCGAGTCTCAACTGGCAGCTGTAGCAGAGATTTTAAATCGAGAGCCGGAAATTCAAGCCGGATACCAACACTATCAAGATCTCTTAGGGCAGGAAGAAGAATTCAGCACTAAATTTCAGGAATACAGCCACGCCCAACAACAGCACACTCGATTACAGCAACAACTCGTACAGCAAGTCAACGAACTTCAGCGCCAATTACAACGTGCTGAAGGTCAGCTAGTTATTTTACAACAGCAAGAACAGGAAACTCAACAAGCTCTGAGCAAATCGGCGGAAGTAGAAGCAGGAGTCTTACAACTCGCCGCCGCCCGCGATCGCTTGGCAAATTTAGATCGGCTGCAACTCCAAGTTTCTCCTTTGATCCAGCGGCGTAATACCCTGCAAGCTCAAATTGATAAAGTCCAAGCGCGGTTAACTGCCAAACTAGAAGAACTGGAAACGCAACAAATTACCTTGAGCCAGCAGCAATCGACTCAGTCACAGCTACAACAAACCGCAACAGAAGTAGCAGTCCAAATCGAGCAGCTAGAGAAAGATAAAGTCTATATCGAACGGGTACGGGAAAAAGGACAGGAACGCCGCCATTTTTTAGAACGCCTGCAAGAGCAACAACGAGAATTTGAAAAGCAATTAGGAGAAGTCGAGCAAAAAATTCAGATGCTCTCCGTACCAGATGCGGTGTGTCCCTTGTGCGAGCGTCCTTTGGACGAACATCATTGGAATCGCGTCGTAGACAAAACTAAAGAACAGAAAAGGGATACTGAAGAACAATTTATAGTTGTCCGAGAACAGTTGGTAGTCACGGAAACTGAAATTCAAGAACTGCGACGACGATATCGGGAAGTCGCGCAGAAACTCACCCAATACGATGCTTTACGAGAGCAACGGGGACAAGTCATCGCGCAACTATCTGCTAGCGATGAGTTGCAAAGTCGCTTAGAACAAATTGCAGCAGAAAAACAACACCTAGAGCGATCGCTAGCCCAGGGAGACTACGCCGCCGATTTACAGGCAGAATTAAACGAACTCAATTCTCAACTTCAGCGACTCAACTACAGCGAAGAAAGCCATGCTTTAGCGCGGAGTGAGGTCGATAAATTGCGATGGGCAGAAGTGCGACAGGCACAAATTAAAGATGCTCAAAAGCGACAGGCACAAATTATCGCCCGACAACCGGAGATGAGAACGCAAATTGACGATTTGTCTCAGCAAATCGAGCAATACCAAGTTGAGTCTGAATGTGCCAAACAAATAGCCGCGATCGCCGCTCGGATTGACGAAATCGGTTACGATCCGGATCGACACAGCGCCCTCAGAACGGCAATTCGACAAGCCCAAGTGTGGCAATTGAGCTATCAACAACTACTCTCAGCTCAAGAACAGTATCCTCAACTAGAGCAGCGATCGCGCGATTTAGCTGAAGCCGTACAAGCTAGAACTGCCGAACGCCAAGTTCTTGCGGTTCAAATTGAAGAAGTGATTCAAAAGTTAGAACAGTCTCCCAATACCACAACTGAAATTCAAACTCTAGAATCACAATTGGCGTTTCGTCGCCGCCAACTCGACGATTGCCTCAGTCAGTTAGGACGCTTGCAGCAGCAGTCTCAGCAATTAGCCGCGATGCAAGCTCAGCAGGAACAACAGCAGCAACAACTCCAAGTTGCTCGTCGGCAACAGCGAGTTTATCAAGAATTAGGGCAGGCGTTTGGCAAAAACGGCATTCAAGCGCTGATGATTGAAAATCTGCTGCCTCAACTGGAAGCAGAAACCAACCAATTGTTAGCGCGGCTGTCTGCCAACCAGTTACACGTCCAATTTATTACCCAAAAAACCGGACGTAGCGGACGCGCAGCGAAAAAAAATGCCAAAACGATCGATACCTTAGATATTTTAATTGCCGATGCACGGGGAACCAGACCTTACGAAACCTACTCTGGCGGCGAGGCATTTCGGATCAATTTTGCCATTAGACTAGCCCTGGCGAGATTGTTAGCCCAAAGAGCAGGAGCATCTTTACAATTATTGATTGTTGATGAGGGGTTCGGCACGCAAGACCAAGAAGGGTGCGATCGCCTAATTGCCGCAGTCAACGCGATCGCTGCTGACTTTTCTTGCATTCTGGCAGTGACGCACATGCCCTATTTCAAAGAAGCTTTCCAAGCCCGGATCGAAGTCGTCAAGACTCAAAATGGTTCTCAACTGAGTTTGTCTATGTAAGGGAACAGGGGAAAGAGAGCTGAGGGAGCTGAGGGAGCTGAGGAAGCTGAGGGAGAAAAACAACCATCAACTAACAACCAACAACCAACAACTAACAACCAACAACTAACAACTAATCATAATCTACGGTTATCTTATCGGGATACGTTGCTTTAAATTAGAGTGTCTGATAAGATAATGCTCATAGCGAGTCAGCTGTAGCACATCTAATTTGCACCATGCAGTGAGCTAAACTTGAGCGTGTTGTAGCTTTCAGCCTTTTGCCTTTTAACTTTTGACTTTTTACTACCATCATCTTATGAGCGGGCTAGGACAATTACAAGACTGGGTAGCAAGTACTGATGAAACTATCGGTAAAAACGCGATCGGCAATGCCTATTTGAGTCAGCAACAGCAACGCGAACCGATGTTTTACTATTTTGCTTACGGCTCTTGTATGTGTCCGGTAGATTTAAAGCGATCGCTCGGTGAAAAAACACACGTGTACGCGATCGGTCCTGCGACTCTCAAAGGCTACAGATTGGGCTTTTATTCCTATTCTCCGTTACGAAACTCTGGTGTATTGGATGTCGTCCCCGATAAAACAGCTAGCGTGGAAGGGGTATTGTACATGCTACCAAAACGCCTGAGCCAAGCCCTCGATCGCCGTGAGGGAGTCGCTGAAAATTGGTATCGTCACGAAAGAATCAGCGTCCACAGCCGAGAACGTCTGTACAAAGGCGTGCGGACATACGTTGTCGTGAATAAACTAGCAACAGAAATGCCCCCTAACGACTGGTATTTTGATGTAGTCCTTAGAGGTGCAGTAACTTGCGGCTTGTCAGAAAAATATTGCTGGCAATTGTTCGATCGCATGTACCAGTTGCAAAGGCAAGCGGTAATTGGTAATTGGTAATTGGTAATTGGTAATTGGTAATTCGGAATGACCCTTGTATGGGCGGGTTTTGAACCAAGATTTATTGTCAAAACCTGTGAACCTTTTGCTAAACCCGCCCCTACAACTCCTGCTCCCTGATTACTGATAACTGCTCACTGGTAACTGGTTACTGGTCGCTGGTTTGCCTGTCTCAATTGGCAAAGATGGATCGCGAGACCATTCATTCCATGAAGCAAAATAGTTTCTCACGTTTTTAATCCCCGCTTCTTGAAGGGCGATTAAGGTGTTGGAGGCGCGAGAGCCTTTGAAACAGTAGACATACACCGTTGATTCTGGAGTAATGCCCACCTTCTCACACATCGCTAAAACTTCTTCTTTGGAACGGAGTGTAGGAATTTCAGTATTGGGAACCATGAAGTCATACCACTCAATCCAAACCGCACCGGGAATCCTACCTTTGCGGGGACAGAAATCTACACCATAAGGGGAAGAACTATCACCCATCCACTCATCGCGATCGCGCACGTCTAACTTGATAATGGCTGGGTCGTCCAAAGACTGCAACATCTGTTCTGTAGTCACCATAATTGCCGGATCGATGTCCATCACAAACGTTGTTGGTTCTGGTGTAGGAACTTCCGCAGTTGTCGGTAACCCCATCTTCAACCAAGCTTGATAACCGCCATGCAATACGGATACTTGCTGACAACCAAAATACTTCAGCAGAAAGTATCCTCGACAAGATTGTCCAAAGCCTTTATTCATCGCCTCTTCGTAGATGACAATCTTTTCTCTACCTGAAATACCAGCTACGCCTAAAAGTTTGGCAAATTCCGCGTGCAGGCTATTCAATCCTTCAGGTGTAGAGGCAGCTAAATAAGTAAAAATCTCGCGAATATTGACTGCGCCAGGAATATGGGCAATTGCGTACTCTTCTGGAGCGCGAGTGTCAACGATCGCTATTGACTCCTGCTGCACTAAAGTCGCAAGTTCTTCTGGGGAAATCAGCGGTTTCATTGTTTTGCCTTATTCCTTTTTGATTTGGACAATCTTACGGACTCACTCTGAAGCATCGCAGTCAGGTGAAATGGGCAAGCGGGGCTTAAAAGACAGCACCCGCACCCAGTAACTAATGCATTCCACCAAGACTGGTGCTATTAAATAGAACGTTCTATCCACTAACTAGTATTAAGGTAGCTAGCACAAATAAAAAGTGTCTCACTATACCAGTTGGCTTATATCTTTAGAGATAGGCATTCATTTTACGTAGAACAAAAGAAAGTTAAGTATAAATGTTTTTATGTAATTTTTAAATATCAATAACTAACATAGGAGCTTGCAGCCACTCCAGCAAAAAATTTTGTATAAAAAGTTTCCCAATAGAGAGAATTTAGACGAAGAGTACAAGAGATATTATGAATGCAAGCAAAAAGTTTAAGTAACAGTTATCAGTTATTGTAGGGGCGGGTTTAGCTAACAGATTAACCATTAAAACAGTAGTTCGAGAGTCAAAACCCGCCCGTACAGTTATCAGTCAACCATCAACCGATCGCTCATAATTATTTCTTATTGTTCAAATCGGCAGGATTGATATTTATTAAAGGTAGACTACTGTTACCGCTCATAACTGTAGGGAAACGCCCATCCCATTTTTCAATCGCTTGTTTTTGCAGTATTTCTGGAGTCAAAGTAAGTCGCTGCAATCTTTGCGCTTCTGCTTGTCCTTTAGCACGGTTAACTTCTGCTTGCGCTTCTTTTGTCGCTTTTAAAGCAACAAAATCTGCTTGCTTGGCTTCCTGTTCGGCAATTTGTTTTGACTCAATAGCTTTGCTAAACTCTGGCGAGAAGGAAAAATTCACTAGAGAAACGTCGTCTACCATGACTCCATAATCTCCCAGACGAGATTTTAGAGCATCGTCAATTTCTGCTTTTAAGTCTGTTCTTTTGGTAATAATTTCTTCCGCAGTTTTTTTTGCAGTTGCCGCTTTGAGAACTTCAGAGACGGCTGGAGTAACGATCCCGTCAACAATTTGTTCTTCATCTCCGACTCGTTGAAAAATCTTATTGACCTGTGTAGGATCGATGTGCCAGTTAACAGCTAGTTCTGTGGTGACTTTTTGCAAGTCTTTAGAAGCAGCATCAGCATTAAAACTGCTTTTCTGAACGCGCACGCTCAAAGTTTTAACTGTGGTAACAAAAGGTACGATCGCATGTAATCCTTCATCCAGAATTCCCTCTTGAACTTTGCCAAATTGCATCATTACGCCTCTTTGCCCTGCATTAACGATCGCAAAAGGACGAAAGATGAATGCAACAATTAATAGAACGATCCCGCCAGCAAAGGGCAAACTTGTTTTAAGATAATCGCTGTTTCTCATAAAATTAGTGGCTAGTGGCTAGTGGCTAGTGGTTAGGTGAAAAGTCAAGTCGCTGTCTACTTGTTCATTCAGTTATTCAATACCAATTATTCATTATTAATCCGTACTGTTTGGTTTTAATTGTATTAAGCGCTCAAATAATAGAATTTGGGGAAAATTGCTAAAAATCTTAAGATAAGCATCTTCCTGAGTTATTGATAACTGGTTGCTGATAACTGATAACTTTGTAGAGACGTTACATATAACGTCTCTACACTGATAAGTGATAACTGACAACTGACAACTGATTCATGAAAATTAACCAACGCCATACTTGGACTTTAACTACAGCAGAAGCGATCGCAATTCAAGAAAAATTACGAGGTGAAATTATTACTACAGATAAAATTCCGACACCAGTACAGTATGTTGCAGGTGTAGATATGGGTTTTGAGGCAAATGGTACGATAAGTCGAGCTGCAGTTGCCGTGCTAAGTTTTCCCAGTCTGCAACTCCAAGAAACAGCGATCGCGCGTCGTCCGACAAGTTTTCCCTATATCCCAGGATTCTTATCATTTCGGGAAGTTCCTGCCGTTCTTGATGCTCTGGAAAAAATTAACATTACGCCCGATATAATTTTGTGTGACGGTCAGGGAATTGCTCATCCGCGTCGATTTGGAATCGCTTGTCATTTAGGGTTAATTGTGGATATACCAACTATAGGTGTGGCAAAGTCTCTACTGATTGGTAAACATCAAGAAGTCCCAGAAGCACGAGGTAGTTGGCAACTATTAACCGATAAAGGAGAAACTATTGGTGCAGTACTTAGAACCAGAACTGGGACAAAACCACTCTATATTTCTAGCGGGCATCGAGTCAGCTTAACCACTGCGATCGATTATGTTTTGCAATGTACGCCAAAATATCGTCTGCCAGAAACTACCCGCATTGCAGATAAATTAGCTTCGTCAAAGTGAAAATAAGGCAGAGGACAGATGACAGGGGCAGAAGGAATGCGTACTTTGGAGTTTAACTGCGATCGCTGACTCGGTAACAATATGGACGCTCTGCTGCTGGATAAGATCGACTAATGCTAGGTACACTGCTAGACGGGCGCTACAGCATTATTAGCCAATTGGGACGCGGCTACTATGGGGAAACCTACCTTGCTGAAGACCTGCGCAGAATGAAAAGACAGTGCGTGGTGAAACGGTTGAAACCAGCAAGCAACGATCCAAATACATTACGAGAAGCAAAGCTATTATTTGATTCTGAAGCTAGAGTTTTAGAAAGTTTGGGAAGAAGACACGAGAAAACTCCAGACTTACTCGATTATTTTATTGAAAACGAAGAATTTTATTTAGTACAGGAACTCGTTGAAGGTTATCCCTTAAGTACGTTACTGGCAGACGGTCAGCAGCTACCAGAAGCAGAGGTATTCAATCTGCTTGTAGATGTACTAGAAATTTTGAATTTTGTCCACCAGAGTCAAGTCATTCATCGAGATATCAAACCCAGTAATATCATTCGACGACACAAAGATGGGAAATCGATCTTAATTGACTTTGGGGCAGTTAAGCAAGTTAATACTCAGATAGTTGTTGGAAACGGACAAGTTACTTTCACGCGCGCGATCGGCACACCGGGATATATGCCTATCGAGCAAGCCAGAGGCAGACCGCGTTATGCTAGCGATATTTATGCGCTGGGAATGTCGGCAATTCAAGCTTTGACTGGAGTAGCGCCAAGCGAATTAAGCGAAGATGCAGATGGGGAAGTTATCTGGCGCGATCGCGCCCAAGTTTCACCTCACCTAGCAGCAATTTTAGACAAGATGGTGCGTTCCCAAATAAGCGATCGCTACCAATCAGCAGACAAAGTACTATACGACTTACAACAACTTCAACGCTTTAGTTCTACTCCTACCCGCAGGCGATCGCTACCACCAATTAGATTACATCCGCGCAATCTCAGTGCTTTAGTTGCAGGTGGTGCAACTCTTCTACTTTTTTTGCTTGGAACTCAAATCTATGCCTACAGTCGATTTGGAGTATTTCCAGCCGATGTATTTGCGGTGATGCGGAGTTTACCGAGCAGCTTGCTACTAGAAAGATCGGCAGGTGGGCGCTCAGTTGATGCTCACCGCGCTCCTCTGAGTGTAAACGCGCCGATTTTTAGTAACTATAATTGTGTCACTTTCAGCTCTGATGGGCAAACGTTTGCTACTGGTAGCGGTGATGGGTCAATTAAGATTTGGGATTTTAATACGGGCAAACTACAGCGTCTTTTAACCGGACATTCAGGTCACGTCCATTCCCTAACGATGAGTCCAGATGGAGAAATTCTTGCTAGTGGGAGTGGCGATCGCACGATCAAGTTGTGGAATCCTCACACGGGTAAACTGATCCAAACTCTCAGTGGCGGATTAAACCATGTTAATTCAGTGGCGATCGCGACCGACGGACAAACTTTGGCAAGTGGGAGCAATGACGGAATTGTCAAGCTGTGGAATTTGAATACAGGTCAATTGCGACATAACCTCAACGGACATTCCGGCGATGTCAATGCTGTTGCCATCAGCCGCGATGGACAAATTCTTGCCACTGGTAGCAGCGACGAGACGATTAAGTTGTGGAATCTGGATACAGGCAAGTTAATTCGGACTATCAGTGGTGCTGGAAATGTGTTTTCCCTAGCTACGAGCAACAACGGACAAATTGCTAGTGGCAGTAGTGATGGGACAATTAAACTGTGGAATCTGAATACGGGTCAGCTCGTTCGTACCTTGAGCAGCGATCGCAGCGTAGTCACTTCTGTTGCGATCGGCTCTGATGGTAAAACACTGGCAAGTAACAGTAGCGATCGCGTTGTCAAGCTGTGGAATCTGGAGACAGGCAAGTTACGCCACACCTTAATCGGCTACGTGACAGGAAATGCAGACTATTTTAATGCCGTCGCCTTCAGTCCCAGGGGACAAACATTAGTTAGCGGGACTGGTAATGGCACAATTGATGTTTGGCGCGTACCGCAGCAGTAGCCGATCCCCCAACCCCCTTAAAAAGGGGGCATTCATTCCCCCTTCAAAAGGGGGGCTAGGGGGGATCGAGATCTCAATTTTCAAGCGCGTAACTCCAAAATTGGAGATTAGACTAGTTTCCGGTGCAAAACATGAGAAAGTATCAGTGAAAAAATTAGTGTAGCTCTGCATATTGTTAATAAGATTTTGTGAATGAATTCATTTCGAGAAGATTAATAAATATTTCAATAGTTGAATATAGCAATCCTAAATAGGATGTATGGATAACCATACATCCTATTTAGGATTGCTATAGTTTTGTATAAACATCGTTCTAATCCAAAGCATATGTGTGAGAACACTTATACGTCCTTCTATCCCGTTATGCCAGCGGCGACCTTTCTGAAAATTTCTCTTTCTTTCAAAATTATCTCTTTCTTTACTCTTATAGCCTCCCTTGGGGAGGATTACTTGTTTGACTCCTAATTTTTGAGCATAGTTTTCATTTGGGTGAGAATAAACTCCTCGGTCGGCGCTTGCTTGCTTGGGTGGACGACCAAAAATTTGTAGATGTTGGTCAAGGCTCTCAACCCACTGTTGCGTATCGTGAGGATTACCTTTGAGAACTCGATAATTACTGATTAGCCCTCCATCAACTTCATCTAACCAAACTTTATGTCCAAATTCTGTTGATAAATTAGGTTTTCCTCGACAGATAATGTCAGTATGAGCTTCAAAGATACTCACGAGTTTTTCATGAGCCGAAACTCTTTCTTGACGTAAAACACGGCGAGATGACTGAGCAATAACTTGTGTGACGCGAGGAATAAAAATAGCTAAAGCTCGACCAACTTTTGCCGCTTTTAAATCGGTTGAATCCTTGAGAAGAACCTGTACCTTTTGAGCTTGTTTAAGACTAGCTTGAGTTACTTCAAGTAATCGGCGATAAGCTTGTTCTCTATTTTGACGACCCCACTGGCTTCGAGCTTGAGATAGACTATCAATATTGCGAGAAATTTTTCTAGCTGTCCGGTAACGGTTTTGGAATAATCGAGGATGAATTTTTGAGTTTGAACTCAGAATTTCTTTAGCCTTGTACAACAGACGGCTCATAACTCTCACCCCATCTACTAATAAGCTATTATCAGAAGGAAAGTGAATATTTGTGGCTCCTACTGTTCCGTCTGTTCTCATCTTTTGTGCTTTAGTTAATTGCAGCTCGATAGCCATTTGCGTCAGTCGTTGATTCAGTTTCTTCAAAATTGTTTCACTTATTTGATTCGACCAACGAAAAGCGCGTACTCTTGTTCGGTAGTGGCTGAAAATATACTCGGCAGAATTGTCTTAGAACTAAACTTTCACTTACGTTTTTGATGGTCTTTTCGTAACTCAGGCAGCGTAAGTGTTTCAGAACTATCATCCGTAGTATAACTTCTACAGGAGTTGAATTTCTGCCGGTTTTGGTTGCATGAGAAGAACGCGAGAGATAAGTCAGCTTCAACTAACTCTAATAGGTTCTCATCATCGAGAATCTGGTCAATCTCAACCATTTCAGCATCCATCTTTCCAGTTAATTGCAGCAGAGTTCTAAATTTTTGCTCGATATGATATTTCTTTCGTAACACCTCTCACCAGCCCAACTCGGATTGAGTACCTAAAAGTTCTATCTCAATCACTGTAAGACTTTTAAGTTTCGCACCGGAAACTAGTCTAAACTCCAGTTCCTAGCAAACAGGTCAGAAAAACCACATTTATCGATTTTGGCGCAATGTTTTGCTGAGCAAATGCATTAAACCAAAGTGTATAAATTGCGATCGAACCAGCAGCACCTAATGCTAAAAGGTAGCCTGCTAGAGTTGCCCAAGAGACAGCGCGATCGGTAGATAGCTGAGGCAGCACGATCGCACTGGCTCCAGCCATAGCCAGCAGCATTCCAAAGCCTTCATTTCGTTTAACGTGTAAGCGCACAACATATTTGTAGGCAATAATAAACAAGGGTGAGGTTGTGAATAATAATGTCACTTCTCCCACAGGTGCTAGCTGAAATGCCGTCGTGCCTAAGACATAACCTCCAATAGCTGGCAAACTCAGCCACCAGATCGTTGAAGTGCGAAGGGAGCGAATCAGATCGTGTCGGACACTCGGCGCTAGAAAAAGGATCGGCAGCATTGCAACAGTGGCAACCAGAAAGCGACCTGCCAAAACTGCAAAAGCAGACCATCCTGGAAGCCAGCGGACAAATACACCTACCATACCCCAAGTAGCTGCGGCACATAGAGCCGCCATTAAGCCTTGGGTGTTTAGTGTGGGTTGAGTCATCTAGATTTCATATCCTTGACTTTTCCCTGTTCTCTATTCATCAAAGATTTCGAGTCAATTCGGAAGTATCAAACTGCATCTTTTATTTTTTCTTTAATGCCTTTTTCACCAATTCAGCAATTTGCGAGGGGCGTTCTGCAACTGGAACTTTTGCCGCTTTGAAAGCTTCTAACTTGCTTTTTGCCGTACCGACATTATCTCCTCTGCCAACCACGGCTGCTAGCGTCCCAGTATGCCCCCAGTGTTTGCCAGCTGGCGCATGACAACCAGCAATGTAGGCTATAACTGGTTTATCGATCGCCTCGGCAATGTAACGCGCCGCAGCTTCTTCGCTATTTCCCCCAGGTTCCCCGACTAAAACGATCGCTTCTGTAGTATCGTCTTCATCGAAAATTTGCAGCCATTGTAGAAAAGAAGAACCAATAATTGCATCACTGCCAATACTGACAGCAATTGACTGCCCTAACCCGGCTTTAGTCAATCCCAAGGCAATTTCGTAAGTCAGAGTCGTGCTGCGACTGACAATACCAATCGAACCTGGAGTATAAAATTCACTGGCATGGGTTCCCAAAAGTAATTTGCCAGGAATGATAATACCCGGACTGTTTGGTCCTACAATTATGGTTTCGTTTGCCTCTGCTTTACGCAACAAGCGCACCATATCCAAAGGAGGTACGCCAGCAGAGATGATAATAATTTGTTTTATCCCAGAAGCGATCGCCTCTAACGCAGCATCTAAAGCTTGATAGGGAGGGACGAAAATAATCGTCGTATCGATCGCCCCAACTGCCGCTACTGCCTGTTCGACCAAATCGAACACGGGTAAATCGTCAATAGATGTCGTTTGACCAGGACTAACTGCGGCAACAATCTGCGTCCCGTAGGCTTGCATACGAGCAATGTAGGGCGACCAGAGCGATGCTGTCATGCCCTGAATTAAAACTTTACTATCAGGCTTTAATTTCATCACTCACTTCTTTTAGGCAACGAACTTTTCGCAACACGGACGGCTTGGGCGATCGCTTCGTCTAAATCTTCCATTGAAGAGACTTGTACCGCATCTAGCTTTGCTTTGGCATCTGCTAAATCCGTTCCTGCCAAGCGCACGACTAGTTTAGGGTATTGGGCATGAGAACGAGTTTTGTGCGTCTTATTGTCGTGCTGTTGTACGAAAGTCGCGATCGCCTCAGCCACTTCTACAGTTGTCGGCACGCTACAAAGAATATTAACTAAGATCGCGTGGATAGATTTATCTTGAGCAATCAATTCTAGACCTTGGACGACGCGATCGCAAAAATTCAACCCCCCATTTGCGCCAATTCTTCCATGTCCCACATTTAAGCAAACAGATGGTTTGCGGTGACTGGCTGTGGCGATCAAATCTAAAGTTGCCATCAATAACCCCGCGCCATTGCCCAAAATTGCAATATTTCCCGACTTATCTACCTCATTCCACTTGCCAACTTGAGCGACTGATGGATAACCGTTAGGACGGCTAGCTTTTTTTTCTGCCATCATCAAAATATCGGGATGGCGGGCGATCGCTTGGTCGTTGACAGTAACTTTACCATCCAATGCCATTAACTCCCCAGTCGAACTGACCCCTAAAGGATTGATTTCGATCAAATCCAAATCTTTCTGCACGAATAAACCGTACATTTTTTCCACGATAGCGCTGACCGATGCCAGTGCATCTCCCTGCAAGCCCATTTTGACTGCTAATCGGCGGGCATAAAAGGGTGAAAAATCTCGTTCGACTATGACTTGTTGTAAAGCTTCTGGATTGGATTCAACATCGACTCCCCCTTGCGTAGAACCCAGAAGCAACGGACGGCGAGCAACTGCATCGATAACTATGGCTAGGTAAAACTCGCGATCGGAGTTGTATTTTGCCTCCGCTAGTAAAACTTCAGGAAATTCCCCTAAAATTGGTAAATTGAAGATCGTTTGTGCCGCAGCGATCGCGTCGATCGTATTCGTGACGATCTTTACTCCCCCAGCTTTTCCCCTACCTCCCGTCCGCACTTGCGATTTGAGTACTACTGGATAGGGAATCTTCAACCCCTTCAAATCGCGGGGACGATCGATTCTTTGGGAAGGTAAAACTGGAATACCAATCTCGCGAAACCATTCTTTAGCTTGATACTCTAGTAGATCCATTTTTTGATGGTAATAGGTAATAGGTAATGGGTAATGGGTCAGGAGGGATTAGGATTTAGCACTAAGGGATTAGGGTAGCGATCGAGAACTACCAACTACCAACTACCAATTACCAATTACCAATTCATTTATACTTCATCCTTCAAGCCTAAACGATGCTTTTGCCAATCTTGCGCTACGAGGTTAATGCCATAAAATCGCTGCCAAAAGCGATCGACAACTTTAGTTGATAAAACTTTCGTCATCATAAACACCAAAAAATTTCCCCCTGTTGCTGCAATATAGCGCGGGCGGGGATGAGAATCTGTCAGTGCTTTAACAATTGCTTCTGCAACTCGTTCGGCACTCCAAGCACGGCTACTCGTGTGTTTCTCTAAATCTTTTAATTTTTCAAAAGCAGCGCGATAGGGGGTGCGTTCGGGAGTGGCTACGGTTGATTCTACAGCTTGGGCGGCGGCGGCAAAAAAATCCGTGCTGACTGGACCTGGTTCGATGACGCTGACTTTAATATTGAATGGTGCTAGTTCCATGCGCAAAGCATCGCTGAGTCCTTCGAGGGCAAATTTTGAACCACTATACAAACCGCCAAACGGGAAAGCCATCCTGCCACCCAGCGAACTAATATTGATAATTCTGCCACCACCGCGATCGCGCATCAGCGGAATTAAGCTGCGGATCAGCGCTAAGGGTGCTAGCACGTTGATTTGAAATTGTCTGGCAGCAGCTTCGTGGGGAATGAGTTCTATGGGTCCCATCTGTCCGTAGCCAGCATTATTAACTAAAGCATCAACGCGACCGAATTTTGCGATCGCGGCTTGGGCTAGGGCTTCAACTTGGTCAGTCTGTGCTAAATCTGTGGGAACGATGAGAACTTCTGCCCCTAATTGCCGACAGTGACTAGCGACCTTTTCCAACTTGTCTGCATCTCTAGCTGCCAAGACTAAGCGAATCGTCTTAAATCGTTCTGCTAAAATTTTTGCCAGTGCTGCCCCAATGCCAGTAGAAGCACCAGTAATTAATACAACTTGTTCGGATAAAGAAAGCATTTTTAGTCAATTTAACGAGCAACAATTAGGGCGAGACAGACAATCCTACCCTATGTTCTGCAAAGATTTTAAAGCGACGAGGGCAAACTTGTCTTATATCTGAGGAGACACAATTAAGAGAGCTGAGGGGGCTGAGGGGGCTGAGGGAGCTGAGGGAGAGTCGCGAAGTTGAGGGAGCGACAACCAACAACCAACAACCAAAAACAAATTTCCCACACCCCATACCCCACACCCTACACCCCTTCTTCACGCACCACTCACCACTATCCTTTCACAGTTTCTCGTGCCAAGAACTTTTCTAGTTCCGTCAGCGCGTCAGCATCAACTTTTGTTTGCATCGGGCAGAATTTGGGACCGCACATCGAGCAGAATTCAGCAGTTTTATAAATATCTGCTGGCAGGGTTTCGTCGTGATATTCCTTTGCCCTGTCTGGATCGAGGGATAATTCAAACTGACGATTCCAGTCGAAATTGTAACGGGCGGTTGAAAGCTCGTCATCCCTATCTCTAGCACCGATGCGGTGTCTTGCCACGTCCGCAGCGTGGGCGGCGATTTTGTAGGCAATCAAACCATTCCGCACGTCTTCCGCATCGGGTAAGCCCAAATGTTCTTTAGGTGTGACATAGCATAACATTGCCGTACCATACCAACCTGCCATTGCTGCCCCGATCGCAGAAGTGATATGGTCGTAGCCTGGGGCAATATCCGTTACCAATGGTCCCAGCACGTAAAAAGGTGCTTCCGAACACTCTTCCATCTGCTTGCGGACGTTAAATTCAATTTGATCCATCGGGACGTGTCCTGGTCCTTCTACCATGACTTGGACATCGTGTTCCCAGGCTTTACGAGTCAGTTGTCCCAAAGTTTTTAATTCTGCTAACTGTGCCTCGTCGGATGCATCGTGGAGACAGCCAGGGCGTAGAGAGTCACCTAAACTAAAGGACACGTCGTATTTCTTAAAAATCTCGATAATGTCGCGCAAGTGCGTGTACAGCGGATTTTGTTTGTGATGGTGCAACATCCACCGCGCTAAAATACCTCCACCACGGGAGACAATTCCGGTAATTCGGTTTTTGACTAATGGCAAATGCTCGATTAAAATCCCAGCATGAATTGTCATATAGTCTACACCTTGCTGGGCGTGTTTCTCGATGATGTGGAGAAAATCTTCCGCAGTGAGCTTTTCAATACTACCATGGACGCTTTCTAAAGCTTGATAGACTGGTACAGTGCCAATTGGCACCGGAGAAGCGTTAATAATTGCAGTGCGAATTTCATCTAAGTTACCGCCGCCTGTGGATAAGTCCATGACGGTATCGGCTCCATATTTTACCGCTAGATTGAGCTTGGCAACTTCTTCATCTAGGTTGGAAGAGTTGGGTGAAGCACCAAGATTAGCATTCACCTTACATTTGGAGGCGATGCCAATACACATCGGTTCCAAATTGGGATGATTGATATTGGCAGGGATAATCATGCGTCCCCGCGCTACTTCATCTCGAATCAACTCCACCGGTAAATTCTCCCGTCGGGCGACATGATGCATTTCTTCGGTTATTACACCTTTACGGGCAAAGTGCATTTGAGACACGTTATCTTGCCCGCGACGCTTCGCGATCCATTCTGTACGCATTTCGAGTTCCTCGCATAAACAGCTTCCCTCCGCTGGTATTACCCAGTCTCAGGTTCTAAGGGACTGTCTCAGCCTGGTTTCCCAGACACCCCTAGCTATGGTTGTCGATTGTATCACTTCTACCCAGCCGCAGTTTGTTAATTTTTGAGTTAATTAATTTTTTCTATGTATGCAAGCTAAATGATTGTTGGAGTAAGGCGAAAGCTCGTAAAAATAAGATGTGGCGGGAAAAATATACTGTCTATTTCCGAAAAGATTAGACTAAAAATTAATAACCGATCGCTTCAGGATTTTATACGCGATGTTAGCTCCTATACTAAGTTTACTGGCTTACGCGAACGATCCACCGATCGCACCCTACAATCCCAGCATCCGATCGAGCGATCGCAGCGTTCAATTAGTTAAGCAACAAAATAGCGCGATCGAACAGTTACTATCTACTAATGAATGTGAAGGATGTAACCTAGAAAATGCCGAGCTTCAAGGTGCAAAATTGAGGGGTGCAAAACTGAGAGGTGCAAATATGAGAAATGCCGATCTTAGTTATGCCAACTTAGAAAATGCTGACTTAGAAAATACAAATTTAGAAAATGCTAATTTAGCAAGTAGCAATCTTCAAGGTGCGAAATTAGAAAATTCTTACCTGAGATCTGTCGATTTAGACAATGCTAACTTGAATAATGCCAACTTAGAAAAAGTAAATCTGGAAAATGCCAATCTAGAGGGTAGCAGTCTTCGAGGTGCAAAACTAGACACTGCTTATCTCAGGGGCGTTAATTTTCGAGATGCCGATTTGCAACTCGCAATATTAGAAAATGCTAATCTTCAAGATGCTAATTTTCAACGGGCGATTCTCCGAGATGCTGTACTAGATGATGCTTATTTGGGAAATACAAACTTAAGAAATGCCGATTTACGAAATGCTTCTCTACAAGATGCAAATTTGCAAGGGGCAAAATTAGTAGGAACTAATCTGCGCGGTGCAGATCTTAAAGGTGTTTATTTACCTGATGGTATGAGAAATGATTAGGTGATTGGGAGTTACCCAATTGAAGATTCAGATCTCGATCCCCCCAACCCCCCTTAAAAAGGGGGGCATTGTTCCCCCCTTCTCAAGGCAGGCTAGGGGGAATCTTTGAGGATCTATCGTTTTTAACCAAACTGTATCGATCTATATCTTCTTCCAATCCTTTTTGCTCTACTAAATCTACTTCAAATACCTCTGCAAACGATCGCGCAACTTGCAATTTCACCTGCTCTAGTTGAATATCTGGTATCCATTGAGCTAAACTACCCACGGGTTTATCGGCAATCCCGCAGGGGACAATTTTACTGAAACCTGCCATATCGGGACAGACATTTAAAGCAAAACCATGCATTGTCACCCAGCGACTGACTTTAATCCCGATCGCGGCGACTTTATATCCTTCCAACCATACCCCAGTTAAACCAGGGACGCGATCGCCCTGCAACCCGTAAACCGCTAACACGCGAATTAAGACTTCTTCTAGCTGCCGCAAATACCAGTGCAAATCTTTGTGGTGGAATTGCAGATTTAAAATCGGGTAGCCTACCAGTTGACCGGGACAGTGATAAGTTACCTCTCCACCTCTTTCTATCCTATATACTTTTTCTGCACTTTTGTCAAGGTCGAATTGCAGAAAATCTAAACTAGCTCCGTGTCCTAAAGTGTAGACTGGCGGGTGTTCTAGCAAAATTAAGACATCAGGTAAATCGGGATCTTGGCGGCGCTGTTGCAACAGATGTTTTTGCCAATTCCAAGCCTCAGCATAACAGACGAGTCCGTAATTATAAAGATAGCATTGATGGCGTTTCATGGAGATGATTACAAGCGATCGCAAAAAAGTTCAAGCGTATTTTTTACCAAATTTTATTGCATTTGCGATTGACTACATCAAGAAATGTCAAGGAATGCGAAGGATATTAAAAAGAACTAAAACCTCTCTGTTTTCCAGAATACAAAGTGCTAACTTGAAAGTAGAAACACAAACACAGCAGGGAGGAAGGCTTTACCACCACGCCAGACTCGATGTGAAAGTCGAGATTCTACTAGGAAAAATCCCAGATCGCCCTCCAACTGGGAAATACCTGTAGTTTATTAGCAGGAACAAACCCTTTTCGTCAGGAAGTGCGACTGGTAAATTTTCATCGCAAAATAGCGAAGTTGATAAACTAAAGCGTGGTGAAATGGTGACAAAAAGCGCACCAATCGATTGATTTCTGGAGTACTTAAAACACCAGAATTCGGGCTTTTAGTAAGTAGACACTGACAGCAAATTGTTGCTGCTTTGTATTTAACCTAACACAAATTTGGTTCGTATCCATCGGGAGAATTAAATATGAAGCTTGTGATCCATGGCAAAAACATCGAAATCACCGATGCCATTCGCGAGTACGTGAATCAGAAAATAGAAAAGGCAGTCAATCATTTTCAAACTCTAACCACTGAAGTAGATGTTCATTTGTCAGTAGCCCGCAATCCCAGGATCAACCCAAAACAAGCAGCGGAAGTCACAATTTACGCCAACGGAACTGTAATTCGGGCAGAGGAAAGTAGCGAGAACTTATACGCCAGCATCGATCTAGTCGCCGATAAAATTGCCCGACAGCTACGCAAGTATAAAGAAAAATTGCAAGACAAGAAAACTCAGCCAAAAACTAGCTTAGAGGCAGTAGAACCACCCGTTGTTAATGATTTGATTGGCGATCGCACTCCCGAATTACCTAGCGAAGTCGTCCGCACGAAATACTTCGCCATGCCACCAATGACACTGAATGAAGCCCTAGAACAACTACAACTCGTCGATCACGATTTTTATATGTTCCGCAATGCCGAAACTGGAGAAATAAACGTCATTTACGAACGCAATCATGGTGGATATGGCGTAATTCAACCCCGCAACGGCAACGGACACACGCACGGTAATGCTAAGAACGGTAAAGCCCAAACTTCGGTAGAAAAGCCACAGGTTTCTAAGTAACAACAAGTAGAGACGTTACACGTAACGTCTCTACACTGATAACTGTCTAAGCCTACAATGGAATTGGCGAGAAGTTGCTAGGAAGGTAGCGATGAGAGTACCACAGGCTTTCTTGACAAAATTCCGAGCTGCATTTGTCGGTGTCAGCATACTGATGCTAGGGATGCAACCTAGTTATGCTATAGAAACGTTACCAAGGCAAATCAAACCGCAAGAAAACCTACAGGTAGCAGCAACGCACAACAATCGAGGCGTAGAGTTAGCCGAACAAGGAAAATTCTCAGAAGCGATCGCGGCTTTCAATCAAGCAATTGAAATTTATCCTCAGTACGAAAACGCTCACAATAATTTAGGGCTTGCTTTTGGCAATCAGCAACAGTACATCCAAGCAGAAAACGCCTTCAAACATGCTCTTGCCATCAATCCGCGTAATTTTGAAACCTACAATAATTTAGGAATCGCCCTCGGTAGTCAAGGCAAATTTGCAGAAGCGATCGCTGCTTTTCGACAAGCAATTCAACTCAAACCCAACGATCCAACCTCTTACCAAAACCTCGGTGTAGCATTTTGGAGCCAAGGAAATTTGCCCGAAGCACAAGCATCTTTGCATAAAGCCAAAGATCTCTACTCCACACAAAACAACTCAACAGGCATAAGTTATGTAGAGCAGATTTTGCAACAGATGGAAAAGTAATGGGTAGTTGGTGAGTGGCTAGTGGCTAGTGGCTAGATTCAATTTCAGTAACTAGTCACTAGCGACTAGTTACCGATAACTGATTATATTGGCAGAGTCACAACAAAAGTCGTTCCTATTCCAACTTCACTAGTGACGCTAATTTCGCCGCTGTGCAAGTCTACACACTGTTTGACAATAGACATTCCCAAGCCCGTACCAGAGATATTTTCTACGTTACTACCACGATGAAAAGAATGGAAGAGTTGTTCTATATCTTGAGCCGGAATACCAATTCCTCGATCGCGGATGGAGAAAGTAGCTTTTCTGGCTTCAATAAATAAGCTTAAATCGATGTCACCGCCTTTAGGCGAGTATTTAATTGCATTGGAAAGTAAGTTACTCAAAATATAACGGAGCAATTTTTCATCGACATTAGCAGTTATCGGTTGTGCTTGACTGGTAAAAATAATTGAGTGTTTGCTACTAGCACTCATCCGCATTTCTTCTACTAAGTCATGGCAAAATTGTTCTAAGGGTACTGGTGTGGGATTGAATTCGAGTTTTTCGGCTTCAGCTTTACCAATCAGTAAAACATCATCTAACAATTGTGTCATGCGTTTGGTAGCAATTTGAATTCGATCGAGATACATGCGTTTTTTATCTTCTGAAGCGCGATCGCCAAATTGTTCGAGTAGCTTAGCTGACATTAGAATTGTTGTTAGCGGAGTCCGAAATTCGTGAGATGCTGTAGTAATAAATCGCGATTTCAGTTCTACTAACTGTTTCTCTTTTTCTAAAGCGTAAATCATCTCAGCTTCGGCTAACTTTCGTTCTGTGATATTGCGAAATATACCACGGGTAGCGATTGGCTTACCATTGATAATTTTACAATTAATACTACCTGCAACCCAAACTTTCTCACCTTGTTTAGTTATAAATGCCGTTTCTATTTCCGAAATCTGTTTTCCTGACATGACTTCCCGAAAAGTTTTCTGGCAATGCTCTAAATTATCGGGATGAATAACATCAAAAATTCTCAAACGAGAAATTTCATCTTCACTATAATCTAAAGTTTCTTTCCAGGCTCGATTTACATATACTAAATGACCGTCTGGTGTAACACTTTGAATTAAATCGCTAGCATTTTCAAATAAATCTCTATAGCGTTCTTCACTCTCTCGGAGAGCCGCATCAGCTTGCTGACGCTCGTTAATTTCACGCTCTAATTTTCGATTAGTTCGCAATAGTTCTTTGGTACGCTCTTGGACTCTTTGTTGTAGAGATTCGTTTGCTGCCTGCACTTCTTGAAACTTTTCATTTAAAGCCACCGTCATGAACTGAAAATTCCCAATCAACGAATTAATTTCTACTACCTGACTAGTAGGAAATTGCATCAAGTTATTTTCTGGCAATTGGGAGGATAAATCTGTAGTTACAGTAGCTAACTGGGTTAATGGATTTGCTAATTTACGGCTGAGTAGTATGCCGCCAATTAAAACAATCAATACCGTAACTAGCATGAAAGTAAGGTCGTTAATATAAGTTTGCTGTAGGTGGTCGATATAAGGTGCAGCCGGAATTTCTAAAATAAGTTTCCATTGAGAACGATCGTTCAGCGGCTGTTCTTTAACATATAGAGAGCGTCGCCAGCGTACCATCGCCGGAAGTTTGCCTTTAGGTGGTAACCATAGGTATGTATTTTCAAAATATATATTTCCACTGGCTGTCTTTTGACTCAGCGATCGCATTTCTCCCCCACGCAGGCGATCGAAATTTTGCATTAGTTGTAATTTAGAATCGCTACTGGCAACGATCTGATTATGAGAGTCGAGAAGAATAATTTGGTGAACTCTGTGAGAAAGCTGCGATCGCAAAAAGTTCTCTAAATAGGAGAGGTTGAGGTGAGCGTATACTACACCAGATAAGCGATTGTTAGTTAGTATCGGTACGCCAATATCGATTTGGGGAATTCGTTCATTCGGATGGATGTGGACGTTGCCTATAGTGGGTTTGAGACTAGTTTCGATCTGCTTTAAAGTCTTTATGTGCTGTGCATCTAATTTGCCAGGTGAAGTTAAGGCTGGATCGATTTGGGGTGCAGAGGCAACAATAGTATCGGTAGCATTAATAACTTGTAATAGAATTAATTCGGGATAAACTTGCTGTAGCAACTCCAGGCTGTGCTGTAATTGCGTTGAAGGCGCGTTAGCGGTCGTATTATTAGTAGCTAATTGACCGAGTTGAGATAAAACATTTAAATATTCGCGCTGGCGATCTGCCAAACCAGCTATCACCTCTTGAGCAGTATCTTTAAGTTCAACTTGAATTGTGTTGTGGATCTGTTGGGAAACCAAATTGCAATCTAAAACAACTAAAATTAGTGCAGGTAAAAAACAGGAAGTCGCACAAAGAGATAACAAAACCTGTCGCATGGATGGAGTATGCCTGACTTGGGCACGACTCACCCATCTAGAAATAGGTAAGTAATTAATTGCCAAGCTAGCGATAATAGAGTTAAAAATGCCATTGACAGACTGTTTCAACACCACTAACCAAGTTTGAGCCGAATCGACGTGTAACAAGCGGGAATAAAACAGCCACACCAACGGGATACCCAACACCAGCCAGTAAATGACATCTAATAGCACCAAACTTTGTCTTTGGTTGCGCCACAGTAAACCAATAAATAATGCTTCGCCAATCAAAACGATCGCGGCGTAGGGATGATTCCAGAGAAAGAAAGTGTGTACGGAGGCGATCGCTGCGGCAATTGTTCCCCAGCGAATACCGAAAAAGCGCACTACTAATAAAACAGAAATACTACCAAACAAAAAATCTACGCCAAAAAAGAGCGGCAAGCTGAAATAATTACCTGCATACCCTGCCAATAGCAAAATCGCCATTGGCAACCACGAGCGTCTAGGAATTGGGGGTAGTAACATGGTTAACTTTTAGTTACTGCGGCTTTTTAGCATCGCCTCGTAGAGATTACGAGCAAAACCACTGTTGTTAGATTAGTCCAGTTCCGAAATTTTCAGGATGAGTAAAATTACTGATGAAAGCGATCGCGACCCAACTTGCAGCTATTGTCAGCCCAGAATCTGTCTTGGAATGGGAAGATATAGATGCGATGCGACAAGAACACATCCAGGGGGCGATCGCCTCCAATATCGCACCTAGCTGCATTGTCTATCCCCAAACGCCAGCCGAACTAGCAGCAGTCATGGCATATACCGACAGCAACAACTGGCGAATTTTAGTCTATGGCAGCGGTACAAAACTCAGCTGGGGAGGACTGGCAAAAAATATCCAAGTGCTTGTCAGTACCGCACGCCTAAACCGACTCATCCAACACGCTGTCGGAGATTTAACCGTAACTGTAGAAGCGGGGATGAAATTTGCCGATCTACAAGCAGTGTTAGCCCCTACAGGACAATTTCTTGCCCTCGACCCCACCGCACCAGAATCAGCTACAATCGGGGGCATTGTCGCCACGGCTGATACCAATTCACTCCGACAACGTTACGGCGGCGTGCGCGATCAACTACTAGGTATTTCCTTTGTCCGTGCTGATGGAGAAATTGCCAAAGCTGGGGGACGAGTCGTGAAAAACGTCGCTGGCTACGACTTAATGAAGCTATTTACAGGTTCTTACGGCACGCTAGGCGCGATCGCCCAGGTAACACTACGGGTTTACCCCCTACCACCCGCATCCGGGACGGTGACGCTGACAGGCACGGCTGAGGCGATCGCCCAAGCGACATCTAAAATCAGGAGTTCGGCGTTAACTCCCACCCAAGCCGACCTGCTATCTTCTCATCTAGTCACTACCATAGGAATAGGTCAAGGACTAGGATTAATGGTTCGCTTTCAAAGCCTGAGTGCTAGCGTCCGAGAACAAACCGCACGGCTAGTAGAAATGGGACAACAATTGGGATTGCAAAGCACCACCTACTCAGATGCGGACGAAGCTGACTTATGGCAACAATTACAAGTACAAATACGTTCTCCTCAACCAATGCAAGCAGTTACTTGCAAAATAGGAGTATTACCAGCAACTGCTGTTGCAACTTTGCTCTATTTAGATCGGGTTGCTCCAGAATCGGCGATCGGTACAATCCATGTTGGTAGCGGTTTGGGAGTTATCAGATTTGACAACACTAGTGTCAAGGCAAACACGGTTTTAAGTATGAGAACTCACTGCCAAAATCAAGGAGGTTATTTGTCTGTTTTAGAAGCCCCAGCAGTATTTAAGCAGCAGCTTGATGTCTGGGGTTATCGAGGCAATGCTTTAGATTTAATGCGACGCATAAAACAACAGTTCGATCCAAAAAATGTTTTGAGTCCGCAAAGGTTTGTCGGCGAGATTTAATAAACATTAGTTAATTGTTGATAGTTAATTGTCGATCGCTATCAACCATCAACTATCAACTATCAACCATCAACCACTATGCAAACTTCAGAAAATCCTTTAAATAATCATTTAATAGATCCAGAAACGGGGTCGATTAAGAATTTAAAAGGGTTCGATTCACAACATCCCCCCGATCCGAAACTCATCGATACCTGCGTTCACTGCGGCTTTTGCCTATCTACTTGTCCTAGTTATCGCGTCATTGGCAAAGAGATGGATTCGCCTAGAGGTAGAATCTACCTGATGGACGCAATTAACGAAGGCGAAATTGCTCTCAATACCGCTACAGTAGAACACTTTGATTCTTGTTTGGGATGCCTTGCTTGCGTCACCACTTGTCCTTCAGGGGTGCAGTATGACAAATTAATTTCTGCCACTCGTCCCCAAGTAGAACGCAACTATCCTCGTAGTTTAGGCGATCGCCTCTACAGAAAGCTTATTTTCTCCTTCTTCCCCTATCCCCATCGCCTGCGGTGGATGCTAGTGCCTTTATTTTTGTATCAATTGTTAGGCGTGCAAAAACTCGTCCGCGCTACCAAAATCTTGAAATACATTTCTCCTAGATTGGCGGCGATGGAATCGATATTGCCTAAAATTACGCTGAAATCTTTTCGGGACGATTTGCCTACGATAATTCCAGCACAGGGAGAAAAGCGCTATCGGGTAGGAGTAATTTTAGGTTGCGTCCAACGGCTATTTTTCTCTCCCATTAATGAAGCTACTGTCAGGGTATTAACAGCAAATGGCTGTGAAGTCGTCATCCCCAAATCTCAAGGTTGCTGTGCGGCGCTACCCCATCACCAGGGACAAGAAGAACAGGCGAAAGCACTAGCCAGACAGATGATAGATGCTTTTGCCGATACAGGCGTAGATGCGGTCATTATTAACGCTGCTGGCTGCGGTCATACTTTGAAAGAGTACGGACACTTATTGCAAGACGATCCAGAATATCGGGAAAAAGCACAAGCATTTGCAGCCAATGTCAAGGACGTACAAGAGTTTCTCGCTACTGTCGGCTTAACGACAAAACTTTCACCCTTATCTGAAAAACCTTTAACTCTGGTTTATCAGGATGCTTGTCATTTATTGCACGGGCAAAAAATTAGCGTCCAACCCCGTCAGTTGTTGCGACAAATCCCAGGAGTGCAGTTGCGCGAACCAATCGACGCAGCTTTGTGTTGTGGCAGCGCTGGAGTTTACAATATGTTGCAACCAGATGTTGCCGATGAATTAGGTCAGCAAAAAGTCCAAAATTTATTAAATACAGGTGCGAATTTGATCGCATCTGCCAATCCTGGTTGTACCCTGCAAATAAGCAAGCATTTGAAATTACAAGAGAAAAAGATTTCGGTCATGCATCCGATAGAATTGTTAGATTTGGCAATCCGGGGAATACAGTTATCAGTGACCAGTAACCAGTGACCAGTGCATTTGTAGGGGCGGGTTTGTCGATTCGATCGGCAAATCACAAACATGTTTGATAAACCCGCCCGATCGCCAAAACGGATTTACCGATATATTTAAATCAAACAATACAAATTGTTGCGAACCTGCCGCTACAGAGATGGCGATCGCCTACCCAAGTTTGTCTTAAACTGTCTCCAAAACCAAGCGAATGTTGCGTATACCGAGATCGCAGCTGCGATAACTTTTACTTTGTCCCATAACAGTTGTTTCTGCCACAGTTCTAGATTCAGAAAAAATGAACTGTAACCGTTGACATTAATTCCCCCAAATGGTGCGATCGTACCTACTAAGGAAATTAGAATTGAAACTGAGGCGATCGCTAGAAAAATTCCTCGCAGCAGCTTTGATTTTTGGATGGGTTCGAGAACGTGAGTTAACGGCACGCACGCTAATAACATAATTGAAGCGAACCATCTGACTCCATAACTATGACCGCTATAGTTATTGCTACGAAAAATATAAAACATCACGTAAGCTAAACAAATCGCAGCAATGAATAAATACTCTTTTTTATATTTAAAACCTGGTTGCATTATCGCTCTACTCCAGCCATAAATTGCAAATAATAAAATTGGGGTATAGGATAGCAGACCTCTACTACCAAAAAGCATATGAAAAGCATAAATAGCTAAACTTTGTAAATCGTGTCCTACCAATCCTGAAAGATTACCTGCACCAAAATAAGACCCCGGATAGTCCCATAACTTAGCATTCATTGCTGGAGGAATGATACTGCCAGAAGTATAAAAATTCAACCATATATAAAGTAATATCATCGGAATACAAGCCAAAACGAAAGAAAGCTTAGCTCGATGACACTGATTAAATAACAAAATAGAATACAACGGAATTAAGGCGAACATTGTAATATCAGTGCTGCCAGCAAAAGCAATAAAAAATCCGGCGATCGCGGCATTTCTTACTTCGTGTCGTCTGAGTAATAAAAAGTAAAAGCTGAAGAGTAAAAGACTGCCACTAAAAGCATGATTGTTAAAAACAATTGAATATGGTAGAACTAGCGTTCCCGCCCCCGCCAGAAGCAGCACAATATTTGTCCACTGCTCGTCAATCCGAAAGAATTTAAAAATCTCGTACAAGCAAACTAGTCCTAAGCTGGACATAACGCCCATAATTAGTACTGTTAACAAAAAGTAGGTCACAGATTGATGTGTGGCAATAGTCAGGTTAAAGACAGATTTTAGAAATAAATAAAATACCGAACTATACAAAGCCATAATTGGTGGCTTGTCAGAATAAAAATGATTTTGATAGAAATATTTATCGCCAGTCCAGATATAAGTAGAGCGATCGATACTAAAAGTGTGAAAGTCCACCAGTGACTCAATCGTTGCCATTCTGGAAGCATCGTTCCAAGAATTAGTCTCTAATTTTGTTAAAATTGCAAACAAAAATAAGAATGCAAAAAATATCTGCATTCTTTTCACGATAACTTTATTTAACATCATGAATCAATAATTTTGACTTTTGAATTTTGACTTTTGAATTTTTTATATGGCTTCTCGCTCTAGTAGCAAAGTCACGGGACCATCATTATCAATAAAAACATGCATCATCGCGCCAAACTCTCCCGTTTCTACTTTTAAACCACTGTCGCGTAGCTTTTCCACAAACAGATTGTATAGGTTTTTCGCTGCTTCTGGTGCAGCCGAGCGGTCGAAGGAAGGGCGGCGACCTTTACGACAATCGCCATACAGAGTAAACTGACTGACAACTAAGAGTTCGCCATCGATTTCTGTGACGGATTTTTGCCAGCGATCGTTCCCTTCCTCAGCACCAAATAGACGCAATTCCAAACATTTACGCGCCATCCAGTCCAGTTCTGCTTCCGTATCAGTATCGGCAATTCCCACCAGCAAGTTTAAACCCCGTCCAATTTTGCCAATAGTTTGTTCGCCAACGGTGACGTAAGAAGATTTAACTCGCTGAATGATGACGCGCATAGTGACGAAATAGAGAGTAAAGAGCGATCGCCATATTACTATTACCAAATATGCCAATGGCGATCGCTTTTCCAGCACCAAAAATTTCTTATTTGTCGTTGCTAGCGTCGTGCGGTTTGCTTTGAGTCATTTGTCCGATTAACTCCAATACCCTTTGCTCGAATTCTTGAGGAGAGACTCGTCCTTTGGTCAGAAACTCCGTATGTCCTAGCTTGAGCCGATTTCGCTCCGACTGGTCGAGGTCTTTGGCAGAATAGACGACTAAAGGAATACTGTAAAGGCGATCGTGTTGATGCAGCCACTCAACGACACCAAATCCATCCACTTGAGGCAAAATTAGATCGAGAATCAGTAGATCGGGTTTGATTTCTTGACTTAAACGAATTGCCTCGCGTCCATTTTTGGCAAGAAAAGTTTCAATATTATGACTTTTAAGCAGTGCGAGCAAAAGTTCGGCTAACTCGGCATCATCCTCAACCAGCAATACCCGGACTGGTCGAGCGTTTTTAGCCAGAGCTAGCTTGAGAGAGTCAAACAGCGAGTTTTCATCAACTGGCTTACTCACCCAAGCGCTCGAATTTTGACTGAGCGGACTCTGACTAGGAGCGCAAATACTACAAATGACGATGGGAATGTCTTTCGTATCCGATCGCTCTTTCAGCTTTGCCATCACCTCCCAGCCATTCATTTTTGGCATCAGCAAATCTAGTAAAATTGCATCAGGATGTAGGGTAGCAGTAGAGGCGATCGCTTCTTGTCCAGAATGCACGACGACCGTGCGATAGCCTTTATGCTCAAGCAAGGTTTGTAGTTCAGTCCCAACATGAGGATCGTCGTCACAGATAAGTATGAGGGGAGACGAGTCAGGAGTAAGGAGTGAGGGAGGAGTTAAAGTTAAAGAGTTATCTGCCTCGCGACTAGACTTAGCTTGTAGGATAGGCAGCGTAAAGTAAAAAGTACTGCCTTCACCCAGAACGCTTTCAACCCAAATGTGTCCGTCATGCTGTTGTACGATACTGCGGCAAATTGCCAAGCCTAAACCTGTGCCATCATACTTGCGGGAATCTGTTGAGTCAACTTGTTGAAATCGTTCAAATATACTATCGAGTTTGTCGGCTGGAATACCGCGTCCAGTGTCTTTCACTTGGAATGTGATATGAGGGGTGAGGAGTGAGGAGCAAGGAGCGAGGGGATCGGAGAAGTTTGAATTTTGGATTTTGAATTTTGGATTTTGGATGTCTTCCCCTGTGTTCCCAGCTCTTCCAGTTCTCTCTACTTCAGTTTCTCTCGCTCCTCGCTCCTCGCTCCTCGCTCCTAATTCCACACTCAACCAAACCGTACTACCACTAGGCGAGAATTTAATTGCGTTAGAAAGTAGATTGGTGAGAGTTTGCACGATGCGGTCTGGATCTGCCCATACCTGGATCGGTAGGCTAGAAACAGATAAGGTAATTCCAGCTTTGTCGGCGAGAGGCTGCATCACGTTCACTGCTTCAGTTATCAACTCGGTAACATCGCAGCTTTCTTTTTCCATCTTCACCTTACCCGACTCGATCCGCTCGATATCGAGAATGTCGTTGATCAAACGTACTAGGCGTTCGGTGCTATCGGTGGCAATTTGCAATAAGCGTTGTCCCTGCGGTGAGTCTGGCTGGAGTAAACCACTAGCCAGCATTCCTAAAGAACCATGAATCGACGTTAAAGGCGTGCGGAGTTCGTGACTGACGACGGAAATAAACTCATCTTTCATCCGCTCGATTTGCTTGCGATCGCTCACATCATGCAAGTAAACCGTATATACTGTTTTTCCTCCCAAATTTAACTTGGAGATACTCGCCTCGGCAGGAAATTCAGTCCCATCCTTGCGGCAACCGTAAATTTCGCGTCGTTCTCCCATCCGGCGAGCTGAATTTGGGGATTGACCGAATTCATCTACGTGCTGACGATGTGCGGTAGCAAAACGCATTGGTAGTAACAAGTCGAGCGGTTGTCCGATCGCTTCTGCTGCTGAGTAGCCGAATATTCTCTCGGCTCCAGAGTTAAACAAGGTGATGCGTTGATTGCTATCGATTGAAATAATCGCGTCATCGGCTATTGCGACGATTCCGGCAAATAAGGCTTGAGAATTTTGTAATGCTGCTTGGGTGCGCTGGCGCTCGTTTAACTCTGATTGGAGTTGCTCGTTCAGCTTGCAGCGATTTTCGCTTTCGACATTGTTCGTTGCTCTGACTTGGTTAATCCGGTGTAGTAGTTTTATCCGCTCTAAGCGATTGACGATCCGAGTCACGAGTTCGGAACCCACGATCGGCTTACTCACAAAATCATCTGCACCAGCACTAAAAACCCGATCTACAATGTCGGCATCGTGATGGACTGTCAAAAATAAAATTGGTAGATCGCTCCAGCGCGGCTCGTTACGTACCACCTGGCATAGGTCGATGCCATTGACATAGGGCATTTCCACATCTAGGATCAACAGATCCGGTGCAGTGGCTTCTAAAGTTTCCCAGAACCGACGCGGATCTTCTAAAGTTGTCACTTTCAATCCCCAAGGATTGAGCAATGCTGGTAACACTGCGAGGATTTTTGGATCGTCGTCCACAACAAGTAGATGAGCTTCTGCATGGGGTGCATTTTCTAATGCTTGCGCCACTGCATCTAGTACTTGTGCGGCAGGCATAGGCTTTTGCAAAAAGGTGCATCCACCACTACGAGCAATTTGCAGCCGATGGCTCAAGTCTGTTTGCTCGGTCAAAACTAGCACTGGTACGGGTGGCTGACGCTGCTTCAGTTCCGCTAGCAAGCTCAAACTCTCTTCATGACGCGAACAGATATCAGGATCGAGCAGAACAATACTGGGATGCTCTTGGTAAAGCTTGTTTCTAGCAGTATCGAGGTTATTAGCGATCGCGACCCTAAATCCTCTGTCTGTAGCTGCTGCGGTTAACTGTTGGGCGATCGAGCGTTCGCGATTGACTATCAGTAGCAATGGTTGCTCTGAATCTGCTTGTGGCTTACCTGCTTCTCCTTTCTGCTCAATTTCTTGACGCAGAGCCAACACTAGACGGCAAAAATTTGTTGCCTCAGATAGCAAGACAGCGCGATCGCCTTTTAGCATCTGCTCAATTTCTTTTGCCAGTTTCGATCCTTGCGCCAAGCCGAAAGTTCCTAACGATCCTGCTAGGGTATGCGCTTCTTTTCGTGCTGATTCGAGCAGTTCTGGAGACAAGGCATTATTTGCGCTGACAGCAGCAGATGCTTGCTCCAACACGCCAATCTGTTCTGCAATCCTAGGCTTAAATTTATGCCAAATTCCTGCAACTGCCGATAGTGTTGAGTGGTGAGTGGGGAGAATTCGGAATTCGGAATTCGGAATGAGGAGTGACTTGTGACTTGTGACTTGTCTTGCTCCCCTGCTCCTCTGCCCCTCAGCTCCCTCAGCTTCCTCAGCCCCCTCAGCTCTCTTCTCCAAAGGCTTGAGACGATACCCAATGCCGTAGACAGTTTCAAGCAGATCGCTATTAGCTCCTGCGGCTTTGAGTTTTTGCCGCAATCCTTTAATATGAGTTCGCACGGCTTCTTCGCTGGGAAGGTCTTCATAAGACCAGAGATGTTCCAAGATCGTGCCGCAACTAAAAACGCGGCGACTGTTACGTAAAAACAGCTCTAAAAGTGCGTATTCCTTGGGAGTTAATGACAAATGCTTTTGACGATAGGTTGCCTCACAACTACTCGGATCTAATTGCAAGTCGCCCCACTTTAGTACTGGCGGGGAAACTAAACCGCTACGACGCAATAGCGCTCGTACCCTTGCAACTAACTCTTCTTCATCAAAAGGTTTAATTAAGTAGTCATCTGCACCCGCATCTAATCCAATTGCCTTCTCATGGCTGCTATCTCGACCAGTTAACAATAAAATTGGCATTGACAAACCTTTAGCTCTGATTTGACGGCAGAGACTAATGCCATCCAGTTTAGGTATGACGACATCCAGTACGATTAAGTCATAGTCGAAAGCTTGGACTAAATCCCAAGCAGCAAGACCATCGACAGCAACCTCAACTGCATAGTTGTGGTTGGTGAGAACGGCAGTTAGTGCATGGGCGACTAACTCGTCATCTTCTACAACTAAGATTTTCATTGCTAACTAGCTTTTCCCTGGCGATAGAAGATAGCAATTAACGAGCAAAATACAGAGGAAATGCAATCCAAAAATTGCTATCAAGCCGATCTTTAATCAAGCTACTTTATAGGAATCGCTTAAGTTTACAAGTAGCAAGAATTTGTTACATGGGAAAAGCCGATCGCCTAATATATCAAAACCTTAGCGATCGGAAATGACTCGCCAGTTGCTACAGGGCGCGGAAACCGCCTCACCACAATGTTTCCACTATACAAACCTTGCCGCGATTTTCAATTGCTAGACTTGTATCCGAGTGATACTTCACGTTCAGCCGACTGTAGTTTCTCTGCTGGCTGCGCTGGGGACTGTACCGTTAAGACAGAACAAGAAGCGTGATGCAAGACGTAATTGCTGACACTACCCATAAAAAATTCAGATAAACCCCTGCGTCCCCTGCGTCCGGTAACAATTAAATCTGCCTTCCAAGCCAAAGCAAAGTCGCAAATCAGCCGCCCAGGACTACCTGATAGTTGCCGAAATTCCACGTTGAGCCCAGCAGCCATTGCTTCTTGATGGCGCGATCGCAACATGTCCAGACCTTGTTTTGTAAACGCTTCTCGCTGCTGTTGGTACAATTCCATATTTTTTTCATACACCGATGGATAGTATTCCAAGCTCGGTAAAATCGGTGTAGGGCTGCCAAGTTCTTCTTCCGATACTACGTGCAACAACATCAGGCTGGCGTTGTTTGCCTTAGCTAAAGACAAAGCTGTATCGAACACCTGTTTGCTACTTTTTGACGTATCTACTGCAACCAAAATTTTCTGGAACATAACAACCGCCTTTGCAATTCGTAATTCGTAATTCGTAATTATTGATGAATCGAGTCAATGTTCAATATATAAAAATAATTTGAGGAAATTGTGAGGAATCAGTTATCAGTTATGGGAAATAGGTAGAGAAGCGCTATGGCGCTTCTCCACAAAAATTACTTCCCAACCTTAGAAGTGTCATTAGTATCGAGGTGCGATCGCAAAACAGAAGGAGTATGTACCCAGACAGCTTGTTGCGGTACGGGAATAGCAATATCGGCGATATCGAAAGCCTTTTTCAATCGACGGCGATATTCTCTGGCTACATCCCATTGTTTGAGGGGTTGGGTTTTAATCCAAACCCGAATAATTAAACCGCGATCGCCAAAATTATCAACTCCTAGTACTTCTGGTCTTTCTAGAATTTGATCTCGCCACTGGGGATCTCGATCCATTTCTACACCCACCTCCTCAATTAAAAATAATGCTTGGTCGAGGTTGGCATTGTAAGCAACGGGTATACTTAAATCGGCACGCGACCACCGACTAGAAAGGTTTGCCACAATTTTAATTTCACTATTGGGAATAGTAATTAATCTACCTTCAGCATCGCGTAACTGAGTGATTCGCAGATTGAGATTTTCTACCAAACCGCCAAAAGTACCGACGTTAATTACGTCACCTACGGCGTACTGGTCTTCTACAATAATCAAAAAGCCATTGATCGCATCTTTAATTAAACTTTGGGATGCTAGAGATATGGCTACACCAAGTAGCCCCGCACCAGCTAACACTGGAACTAAATCTACACCCAGAGTTGAAAGGACAAGTAGTAAGCCCAAAGCGACAATACTAATAGTGGTCACGCTTTTAGCAACACCAGAAATTGTCATTACCCGCAGTTGCAAGCGTACATAGTCTTGAGCGCCTAATAAGGCATTATTCGCCAGTGCATGAGTAAAGCGATCGATCGCAACATAGCTGGCGCGAGTGGCGACATAGGCTCCAATTGAGACAAGTCCAATCACGGCGGGAATTCTGACGATTGGAATTTGGAGTATCGCTAGAATCCAAACTGGAATAAACCGCGTGTAAGGGAACAACCCTAAAATTACCAGCGTTCCGCCAACCCATACGCCAGTTTGAGATAGCTGAAATATTCTTCGCCTGACTTCCCGTAAGTTATTTTGCTGTTGCTGCGTTAATTGTGTCGTGACTGACTCTGAGGGATCTGTGGGAGTCGTCGAAATTGGTATGACTCGATCTAAACGATCGCGCCAGCGGCGAATTCCCCAGCTAGCTACTACGATACCCACAAAAATTCCAGTGGCGATCGCACCTCGGCGGATCAAAACTTGAGGTTTTCGTTCCTCTTTTGCTGCTTTCAGCTCTTGTGGCAGAGATTGTACTAAATCGCGTGCCAAATTTTGCACGCTAGTTTTTCCTTGAACCTCAGCATCTAAATCGGTGGGAGTGAAGAGATACTGCTGATTAATCGAAATGGCTGGCGGAGTTTGAGACACACCCGTGGGACTATTTGCATCCGTAATCGTTTGGCGTTGAGATCTGACTTCCAGTTCTTCCTCAGAATTGCTTGCAAAGTAATCTTCGCTAATGTTTTCTAAGTTTGACTGCACCTCATTGACCCGCTTAGCTAACTCCTCCCTAGAAGATGCCGTAACCTGAAACAAACGACGACCATCTAAGGTAATCCAGTCAGTATAGATCTGTCTTTGAGGATTATTGCGATCGCGAGTTGGTTGGTAAGCAGATAGAAAATTGTCGATTCCTGGGAGATCGAGTGAATGTAAACCTGGAATAGGTAACGATTGCTGTAAATTCGCTGGTTGTGTCGGCTTGGCTAGAGTGGGGGCAATAACTGAAGCATTCAGCACGATTGAACCCAAAATGCCACAAGTGAAACACATGACTAGCCGTCGTCTGCTTTTTGGTTTAGCGATCGCCTGAATTTGAGAGCGCACGTCCACACCTCCTACTTTTCACACTTATACACATTACTAGATGAAGGATGGTTGTTGGGAAGTGAGTAGTGAGTGGCTGGTGGCTGGTGGCTGGTGGCTGGTGACTGAACTCAATTCTTGTCACTAGCTGCTGCTAAAACAGCAGAGTCAAAATGCTCTATAGTGGCGCTTTGGCTGGGTTCTTTTCTAGTCACTAGTCACTACTTACTAGCCACTGATTAAAAAAACATAAAGTTTGTTCGCTAAAGTATGAAATAAGTGTAAATTTTGCGCGTAACAGCTATTGATGGGTTGACGGCTGTTAGCTGGTCTTCATAGTCTAGACTGGTATTTTTGCAAGGGGTATACGTGCTGTACTAGATGTTCAGGTAATAATTCCCCTTCTAGAAAAATGCAGTTAAGCTAAGTAAGACCACCTAAATTAACTCTTTAGGAATTAACTACATGACGGTTGCTCTCGATAAACTAAAGTACGAAATCAAAGATCCTGCTCTAGCAACCTTAGGTAAGCAGCGGATTGAATGGGCTGGGCGCGAGATGCCAGTGTTACGGCAGATCCGCGATCGCTTTGCCCAAGAAAAGCCTTTTGCCGGAATTCGCTTGGTCGCTTGTTGTCATGTCACTACAGAAACAGCACACTTGGCGATCGCCCTCAAAGCTGGTGGTGCAGATGCCGTTTTAATTGCTAGCAACCCCCTGTCTACTCAAGATGATGTAGCAGCTAGCTTAGTTGTAGATCATGGCATTCCTGTCTTTGCCATCAAAGGGGAAGACAACGCCACGTATAACAAACACGTCCAAATCGCTCTCGATCATCGCCCCAACATTATCATCGATGATGGCAGTGACGTAGTTGCAACTTTAATTCAAGAGCGGCAAAACCAAATCGCTGACTTAATCGGTACAACCGAAGAAACCACTACGGGTATCGTTCGCTTGCAAGCGATGTTAAAGGATGGCGTACTGACATTCCCAGCAGTGAATGTAAACGATGCCGATACTAAGCATTTCTTTGATAATCGTTACGGTACGGGTCAATCTACCCTAGATGGGATCGTTCGCGCTACCAATATTCTGCTCGCTGGCAAGACTGTAATTGTTGCTGGTTACGGTTGGTGCGGTAAGGGTACGGCACTACGGGCGCGTGGCATGGGTGCTAATGTCATCGTGACCGAAATCGACCCAATTAAGGCAATTGAAGCAGTAATGGATGGTTTCCGCGTCCTCCCAATGGCAGAAGCTGCACCTCAAGGAGATATCTTCATCACAGTTACAGGTAACAAGCACGTTATTCGTAGCGAACATTTCGACGTGATGAAAGACGGCGCGATCGTTTGTAACTCCGGTCACTTTGATATTGAAATTGACCTTAAGTCTTTAAAATCTAAAGCAGCAGAAGTCAAAAACGTTCGTCCTTTTACCGAACAGTACAAACTCAACAGCGGCAAGTCAGTTGTCGTCATCGGTGAAGGCAGACTGGTAAACTTGGCAGCAGCAGAAGGACACCCCAGTGCTGTCATGGATATGAGTTTTGCTAACCAAGCTATGGCTTGCGAATATCTAGTAAAAAACAAAGGTAAACTCGCCCCTGGCTTACATTCCATCCCAGTTGAAGTTGACCAAGAAATTGCTCGTTTGAAATTGCAAGCAATGGGTATCAGCGTTGATACTCTCACAGCAGAACAAGTTGAATACATCAATTCTTGGACTTCTGGAACATAATCGATCTGAGATTCTCTTAGGGATCTAGGATGTAGGGTGGGCAATGCCCACCCTATTGCATATTCAACGTTCTTGTCGAGGCAGTTCAATGACTGAATGGATTGTAAATATCATGACTTCCCTTGGTTATTTGGGAATCGGATTGTTGATGTTTTTAGAAAACCTTTTTCCTCCCATTCCTTCAGAACTGATCATGCCATTGGCGGGTTTTACCGCAGCACAAGGTAAGTTGAATATTGTAGGGGCGATCGCGGCAGGTGTAATAGGAACTGTCATCGGGGCGTTACCTTGGTACTATGCAGGAAAATTCTTAGGCGAAGAACGATTGAAGCTTTGGGCAGATAAATACGGTAAATGGATAACTATTACTGGTAAAGATATTGACAGATCGAAACATTGGTTTGACAAGCATGGGGTGAAAGCAGTACTTCTGTGTCGCATGGTTCCTGGGGTACGCACTTTGATTTCACTTCCCGCCGGAATCGGTGATATGCATGTAGTACCGTTCCTGATCTACTCAACTGTCGGAACGATATTGTGGGTAGGACTTTTAACTGCTGCTGGATACATCTTGGGAGATCACTACCAAATAGTAGAGGAATACCTTGCACCTGTTTCTAAAATTGTACTTGCAGCTCTAGTTATTGGTTTAATAATTGTAATTATCAGACGGAGGCAGCGACGGTAAATTATTGTCATTTCGATCGCTTCTTAAGAGGTATGGTGCATTATTAACGCACCATACATATAATTTAAAGAACATCTGATTTGTGCGATCGCCACCTTGAAAAATCGTTCTTATTCTCGTTCTTATTACTGGCAGCTAATACCATATATCCGTCCCCAGTGGCAAAACCTAGCTAAGGGCGGCGTAGGAATTTTAGGCTTTGTCATCGCTACGTTAGCCTTAATTCATTTAGCTGGAAGATTGACTACACCGTTTGGACAAGGTAATGTCGTTGCGATCGCTCAACTTTCTACATTATGTGCCGCAGTCTTTCTCATCAGAGGAATTGCCCAATCAATCCAAGATATTTATATGGCAAAAGCAGCTTTAAAAGTTGCTTTCCACCTGCGTAAACAAGTTTACAGCCACCTACAAAAACTTAATCTCAGCTATTTTGAAACTGCAAAAGCAGGCGATTTATCTTACCGACTGACGGAAGACATCGATCGCATTGGAGAAATCGTAAACAAGATTTTTCACGATTTTATTCCTTGTCTTTTGCAGTTGGTGGTAATTCCAATCTATATGCTGTACCTAAATTGGCAGCTGACGATCGCAATCATTTTAGTCGTGCCGTTAATAGGTATATTAATTACTTGGTTCGGCGAACGAGTACGCAAGTTTTCGCTCAAAAGTCAAAATCGTATTTCAGATTTATCAGCAATTTTAACTGAAGTTTTTAGTGGCATTCGGATTATTCAAGCTTTTGCAGCTGAAGAAAGAGAAATTACTCGATTCAGCCATGAAGCAGAACGGACTTTACAAGCTAAATACTCCACAGAACGACTCAAAGCCATTCAAATTCCGGTCGTGGGATTTTTACAAGCATTGAGCTTTTTATTTGTTCTGTTATTTGCAGCTTGGCAAATCTCTCAAAATAACTTGACTGTAGCAGGATTTTTTAGCTATTTAGCAGCAGCAGTATCGATTATCGATCCGATTAGTCATACAACTAATAATTATAACGAGTTTAAACAAGCAGAAGCTTCTGTCGATCGCGTGTTTGAATTATTGGCAATTCAACCGACAGTAGAAGAAAAGTCAAATGCGATCGCTCTGCCTTTAGTCAGCGGTAAAGTAGAATATCGTCAGATCGGTTTTGCCTATAAACTAGGACAACCAATACTAGAAAACTTGAGTTTAATTGCTCAACCAGGCGAAAGAATTGCTTTAGTTGGTGCTTCTGGCGCGGGAAAAACAACTTTAGTTAACTTACTCCCACGCTTTTACGATCCGCAGTCGGGAAAAGTTTTAATTGATGAAATTGATGTGCGTGACGTGCAATTGAAAAGTCTGCGACGACAAATAGGGATTGTTCCCCAAGAAACAGTTTTATTTTCAGGTGCGATCGCCGAAAATATTGCTTTTGGACAGGCTAGTTACAATTTAGTAGATGTAGAATCAGCCGCCAAAATTGCCAATGCTCATCAATTTATTATGCAACTTCCTGATGGTTATTACACCCAAGTCGGAGAAAGAGGCGTAAATTTATCGGGAGGACAAAGACAAAGAATTGCGATCGCCCGTGCGGTTTTACTCGATCCGCGTATTCTGATATTAGATGAAGCTACCTCTGCCTTAGATTCAGAATCGGAAGCTTTAGTACAAGAAGCTTTAGAAAGATTGATGCAGAATCGAACTGTATTTATCATCGCCCATCGTTTAACTACTGTACGTCGTAGCGATCGCATTTTGGTGATGGAAAAAGGGCAAATTGTCGAATCGGGTACGCATGAGGAGTTGTTGGCATTAGAAGGACGCTACGCGCGGTTTTATGCACAGCAGTTTAGTTAAACTACGAATATATATTGATGCTTTAATTTAATTAAAAATGATAAAAAATAAAAGATGTAAAAATAATTGCTTTCCTCTTACTCTTAGTAATAAATATAAGACATTATTTTTAGAATTCTTTGACTAATACAAGTATGAATCCTAAACAAAATTTATTGATATTGCTATTCATTTTATTTGTTTTGTGTATTAATTATTTTCAGTCATATAATGGCAGATTTGTTTTTGAAGTAGAATTATTAAATCTGATTTTTTACAATTTTGCATTTTTAATCCCATTGCTTTTATTTTTTAATAGTTTTTTATTTAAAGATGCTGAAACAAAAAGTTTAAGTATAGCGGTATTTATAGTTCCTAGTACCATCACTCTCCTACTATATTCATATATTGTTTTACCGAGTATTTTATCTGGCAGTGGAAAACTTGTACGTAGAATCCAAGAATCAGAAGCTAATATTATTAGCGTCTACAAGTATACAACTTATGGTTTCCTGGACAACGGACATATTTGTGGAGCTTGGGTCAGACAGAAAAGAGTATTCCCTGGAATTATTAGAAATCAAGAATTAATCCACGAGTGTCGCGAGTATTGAGATGATACAACATTTTATTGAACTAGCTTGACAATTTTTTATTCTTTATACGCTCTTGCAAGCAGCTAATAATTTCAGGCGTTAAACTTTCTTCTGGTTCAACAAGTTCTCGTTCAGCCATTAATGTCTCAATTTCAGCAGGCGAGACTTGTCCTAAATTCTGTAATAGAGTATTAAAAGATTCTTTTTGGCGATCGCTTGTTGTTTCATCTAGAGTTTCAACCGTGTAAGCTGATGTCACTTGACGAGTCAAGGCATACACGATGTACTGATTTAAAGAGACACCTTCACTTTCGGCTAATCGCACTAATTGCTGATGTAACGTTTCGGGTAAGCGTACTGTTAATCTACTCATTTTCAACTCCTGGCAAAATCAAAATATGTCTAACTCGATAGAGCAATAACAACCTCTACAGGTGTCATCACTTGCAATCCTAATGATTCTTTTGCAGTTTTAAAATCTCGTATATTTGATGTGACAACAATCGCACTTGCATTCATTGCACAATCGATAACGTGTTCGTCTCCTGGATCGGGTGAAGTAGGTCGCCACGAGTAATAAATGGTTGTAAAATTTGCTTGAGATAGCAAGGTTCCTAGAACGGGTTTCATGCTTTGCCAACGAGTTTCTGAAAGCTTACGAGATAGAACATCTGCGTATTCATAAGCTAGAGCATTTGAGACATAGACTTGAAGTAAGTCAGCTAACCAAGCATCAACAATTAAACTAGCTGCATTACCCCTTTGAGTTAATCCTGCAAAGACAACATTTGTATCAATAACTACTCGTAACATGAAATATCTAAAATATAGCACTACTATAGCACCATATTTAGTGTCATTATTTTTAGAGATTTAAGATTCTGGTGAAATCCAACTTTGACAATCTGAGTACTGCTGAACGTTGCTACTCAGAGTGTTTCCAAATAACTCAGCAGATCTGCCATTTCCTTTTCGCTAGGCTGAAATTTTGGCATTGGTGGTGTATCCCCACTAATCACCTGATGAATTAAACCGTAACCCGACTTCCGTTTAGAAACTCCTTGCAGGCTGGGACCAACATTACCTTCTGCTTGAAAACCATGACAACCAGCGCAGTTCATCTGGAAGATCGCGTTACCTTGCATCGGATCGCCAGATAAAGATAAAACACCCTTAATATAAGGATCGGCGGGACTGAGTAGGTAAGCGCCCACAATCGCTATGGCGATCGCCAATAATAGCGCTAGAGCGATTGTTGCGAACCGCTGGAGCGAATTTTGACTGAGGACGTGCTGGTTATCCAAAAGGTTTCACTAAAAGTCAAATTGACAAATCTTTTCTATATCCTACACATAGCTTAAAAGTTCTTGACCTTATCGGCAAGCAAATAGCGCTAATTTATACCCATTAAATTTTTGTTAAAATCGACTGACATTTAGTCAGCTAAAGACTTCTGACTCAGCCCCCTACATACAACTAAACAGAGGTATGATTAAAGACGTGCAGAAAAACTTAATCTAAGCAAACATATTACTACATCTGACATTCAGGAGATTTGACGTGGTTGAACCCTTACTCGATGGCATGGTACTAGGTCTAATTTTTGTTACCCTGGCAGGGCTGTTTTTCAAAGCTTACGAGCAATTCAAGCGCGGTAAAAAGCTGGGAATTGACTAAGAACGTTTCAGGAGACAAGGGAGACAAGGAGGACAAGGGAGACAAGGAAGAGAGTACTACTACCTTTCTCATTTTTCTTCCGACTCCCGACTCCCGACTCCCGACTCCCTAGTATAAAAGGTCAGAGTTGTATTACCGTAAACTTTTTGACGACAGATTTCTAAGCTAGAGATGGCTTGCGGTTGCCAGAGCGCAGAATCGTATTCTACAGCGAGTTCTCCCTCTGGGTGCAAGAGATGATAGCGAGCGATCGCCTCTAATATTGGCTGATACAATCCACTGGCATAGGGTGGATCGAAGTAGATGCGATCGAATTGCTGTCCGACTAGAGTTTTTAATTTTTGTACGACATCTCCGCGCAATACCTGGAACTGTTGTTCTGGTTTGGTTATTTTCTGCCAATTCTGTTGAATAACGTTGCAAGCACGGTTGGATTGCTCGATCCCGACTACACAACTAGCGCCCCTACATAAAGCTTCTGCACCCATCGAGCCAGTTCCGGCGCATAAATCAAGCCAGCGACAATTAGCAATTTTTCCTTGCCAGATATTAAATACTGCCTCCCGCACTCTACCGCTAGTAGGGCGCGTATCTTTACCTGGGAGAGATTTTAGTTGGCGATTCCCGGAGATTCTGAGACTCATCGGAGGGTACGAAAACTTCTATAGGCGGGTTTTATCGAACATCTGTGCGAACAAACCAAAGATTTTTGGTTGAACCCACCCCTACTAACACGCAACACCAACCTTTACCTGCGCCACGAAGTTAGATAAAATTTGTAAACCTGCTGTAGAAGACTTTTCGGGGTGAAATTGGACGGCTACGAGGTTATCTTGGGCGATCGCCGCTGTGATGATTTGGCTGCCATGAGTGACTGTAGCAGCGCGAACTTGCGGATTGACGGGATCGACGTAGTAGGAATGAACGAAATAAACCCAGGGATTGGGTTGCAACTTTTGCCATAACGTGCATTCTGGTTGGGTAAATTGCAGTTGGTTCCAACCCATGTGGGGAATTGTAATTCCTGGTTCGGAGGTGAAGCGGCGGACAGTACCAGCAATAATTCCCAGTCCTGGTTCCTTGCCTTCTTCGCTGCCGTCGAATAAAATTTGCAAACCGAGGCAAATTCCTAAAAATGGTATCCTGCTAGCGATCGCCTGTTTGATGGGTGCTTCCAAACCCCGCGATCGCAAATGTTGCACGGCTGGATCGAATGAGCCAACTCCTGGCAGAACGATCGCATCTGCTTGTATTATTTCTCTGGCGGAATCCGTGATTTTTGGGGTTGCGCCTGCATTTTCTAGTCCTTTACAGGCAGAGTGCAAGTTTCCCATGTCATAATCTACAACTGCGATCGTTGCCATAATCGATCCTCATTTCGGCACTCTATTATTTTAGGTCAATACACCTGCTTATACGAAACTGTGTACGGGCGGGTTCGCGGAACAACTCCGACTCCGACAAATATGGCTAGTAAACCCGCCCCTACCATTGCATATGACAAAAAAGATCTTGCTAACTTCTTTTACAACTTGGCTACCCCATCAAATAACGAATTCTTCTGACGACCTATTAGAAAAAATATCTCAACTTAACTATACATTTGCTGTTCTCAACTTTTTGCGCCAGTTACCTGTTAATATTCAACTTGCCAGCAATATAGTGATGAAAAAAGCTTGGGTTTTAGAACCTAATTTAATTATTTGTTGCGGTATGGCAGAACGCCGACAGCATTTGACTATTGAATCTAATGCAACTTGTAATGGTAGGATTTTACAGACAAATATCGATTTAGAAAAGTTAGTACAGGAAAATGAGAGAGTAAAAATTAGTTACGATGCAGGTAAGTTTGTTTGCGAAGGACTCTATTATTCAGTTTTAGAATGGATTGTTCGTCATCAATTATCAACAAGTTGTATTTTTATCCACGTACCTATCTTGACAGAGCAAAATTTCGATTTAGTTGTGAATGATTTTGAATTCATTTTGCAAAAACTTGGCAACTATTAGATGAAACCAGCATTCAAATATGTCTTGTGGAGTTTTGGAGTAATTAGTTTAGGTATTGTTGGCTATGTTAGCTTTACCTTATGGCGAGTCTTGAGTATTGGCACGGCTTATCAAGCAAAACAATTTTGTTCGGGTGTGTTTGTCTCTCAACGCACTCCAGAGTCTATTTTCGATCGAGATGTTTTGGCTGAGATTGCGGGTTTATCAACTTTGGAACAGTCAATTGTCAAGTCAATTCAAGTAAATATCGATCGCCCGCAGCAATCTGTCACTGCAAGTATTTTGGGCTTGGCAAAACACCAAGCGATCTTTCGTCCTGGGCTTGGTTGTACTTTGGTTATCGATCGCTCTGTACAAGAGTTGCGATCGCAGACTCAGCAACTCAACTTAACTCCACGACAAGATCGACGTTGGTTGCAAGGAAAGACAAACCAAATTCCGGCTGAAATTAACCAAAAACAACTTGCAGCAGCTATGGATTGGATTTTCAATCCTCAACATGACTCTAGGGCTGTTGTCATTGTCTACAAAGGCGAGATTGTGGCAGAACGTTATGCCCCAGGTTTTTCGGCGCAAATGCCGTTGTTGGGATGGTCGATGACTAAGAGTGTAATGAATGCACTAGTAGGCATTTTAGTCAAGCAGGGTAAGCTGTCGCTAACAGACGAAAATCTCATGCCAGAGTGGAATCATCCAGGCGATCGCCGCAGTCAAATTGCACTCGATCGAATGCTTCGCATGAGTAGCGGTTTGAAGTTTGACGAGAACGAGGGCAACCCTCTGGGTAATCTAATTCAAATGCTATTCGGTCAGAGTAACGTAGCTGCTTACGCTGCAAGTCAACCTCTGGAAGCCGATCCAGGTAGTAAATGGCAGTATGCCAGCGGTACGTCCAACATTCTCTCTCGGATTGTGCGCCGTGCGGTCGGCGATCGCGATGCCGATTATCTCACATTTCCCCGTCGCGCTCTATTCAATCCTCTGGGGATGTCTAGTGCAGTTATCGAACCGGATGCATCGGGAACCTTTATCGGTTCTGCTTTCATGTATGCTACGGCAAGGGATTGGGCGCGGTTTGGTTTGCTTTATTTACAAGATGGCATGTGGGAAGGGCAACGCATCTTGCCCGAAGGCTGGGTGAAATATAGTCGCACGCCAGCTCCAGCAGCACCCAAGAAAAATTATGGCGCTCATTTTTGGTTAATGAATGTTTCTACACCATCTGGACACAGCAAAATTATGACCGCTCAAGGATTTCAAGATCAGTACACTGCTATTATTCCTTCACACCAACTCGTTATCGTTCATCTTGGTAGGAATAAAAACAGAACGCGCCAACAATTTATTCCTCGCGTTTTAGCGGCTTTTGCTAATTAATTTGGATGGGTTTACAGGAAATATTTGTTGGAGTCAAAGATGCTTCGTGAAACCGCCTCTACAACTTTTGACTTTTAACTTTTGACTTGCTTATGCTGCCTTTGTTGCCAATTTTCCCCATTGCTCAAACCACTCCCCCACCACAAGAAATCGTACAACCGCGAATTGTGCGTCCTTTAGCTGGCAGTTTGGATGCAGTGCCAGTATTTAATAGTAATAGTCCCGAAAAAGTACAGGCAGAAGGAATCTTACTTTCCACTTTTCCGCCTGCTGGAAAAAAATCTAAATCTGCTCATCTGAATTTTCCTTTTAGGGGTAGATTCGATCTGTTTGCTCATCACGTTTTTCAACCGACTACACCGGACGATCTGCGATCGCTCTATTTAGGAGTCATCTTACATAATCCTGGCAAGCAAGCGGTACGGGTAGATATTTTGCAAGCAGCCAGTTATCTCAGTCAACCAGATGCACCGTTTGCAGAATTACCACCTGTAGCTGAAAATAACTTGGGTACGATATTTGCGGGACCAGGCGATCGCGTCATGAATGAGATTTTGCGCGGACAGCGACAGTCGAGTTTTCCGCCGCAACTGATTATTCCCCCCGGACAAAGCCAGATGTTAGTTAACTTGCCAATTCCAGTACAAGGTTTAGAACCGCCGATTAACGGACGGTCTACATTCATGCGCTTGCGGAGTAGTGGAACGGTTTATGCTGCAAGTTTGGCAATGTACGCGCCTACTGATTCTACTGGTCAAGAGCGATCGCCTACTCTAGAAGAATGGCAGCAAATCTTAGAGCGTGGGAATTTAGCTGGACCCCGCGATAAAACTCCTACACCACCAGAACAAACGAGCGGTAAAGTTGTTTACGGTCGCGTTGCTGGGGTGGCACAGGGTTCCCAATGGCGATCGCAATTGGTTGATAGTTCGTCGGGTGCTTCTTCTTTAAGTATTCCGTCGCCAGGTGAAGCTTTTTCCTATGGTTTGAGTATGTTGAACCAAGGGACGTTGGGAACGAGTCAAATTCAAAGTGCGCCAATGCTGATTCGTTACCCAGATACAGCTTATCGCGCCCACGGTAACTATGGGATCCAATATAGTCTGAGTTTGCCACTACAAAACAATAGCGATCGCGATCGAACTGTTACCGTCTCTCTAGAAACACCCCTGAAGGAAGACAAACTCAGTCAAGGCGGGTTGCGTTTCTTTAGTTCGCCAGCCAAGCAGGTATTCTTTCGCGGTACGGTAAGGTTGCGTTATAACGACGACCAAAACTTACCTCGGACGAAGTACGTGCATTTGGTTCAGACGAGGGGACAGCAGGGAGAAGCATTAGTAACTTTACAGATGAAACCAGGCGATCGCCGTTTGATACAGTTAGACTTTCTTTATCCGCCAGATGCAACCCCTCCGCAGGTTTTAACGATTGGGACACAGTAACTTTTTTACTTTAACCCTAGAGAATATTCTCCATAGGTAGCGATAGGTTCAAAACCAAGTTGAGAATAGCAGGCGATCGCGCTTGCATTGTCTACTTTCACATTCAAGCCAATGTGAGTTACTGTCTGCAATAACTCTTGACATAGTTTTGCACAGACAAGTTTTGCTAACCCTCGTCCGCGAAATTGAGGATGAGTGGTGATATTTCCTAATGCTGCAACTTTGTATTGTGATGAGTAGACGTGAATGCCTGCTACACTTACCAAGTTTTTATCTTGCTTAATGCCGTAGAAATAGCCAATGTCTAGCATACGTGGATTGAATCCATTATCTGGATAGCTTTGACTATATAGTCCCTCTAACTCCTTTAAATTCGATCCTGCTAGTGGTATGGCATCAGAAGTATCAAATGTATTCAAGTACGAACTATTCGTCAAAGCCATTTTGTAGTGTAAACCATAAGATTCAACTTGATATTTATCTGCAAACACAGTAACTAAATCTTTACTTAAATGAGCGTAAAGTTTTCTTGGTAGTAGGTGAAGAATTGACTGCAACAAATCCTGCATCGATCTGGGTTCTTCTGTTAAAGCTAGTAAGACAGGTAGAGGTATACCTGTATAAAGTAAAGCTATTTGTTGAATTTTTTGCCGATTTGTAAGAGCATACCAAGTAGTATTATTCCAAAAGAAGTCATCCAAATCTCCTAATTCATATAAGTGGAGAAAAGTATGGCTACGGAGAAATGTTTCAATTTGGTTTTTATCGTGCAAACAAATTATGTTTTGCATGGATATAAATTGATTGAAATTCGTTTTGTGTGTAGAGACGTTACATGTAACGTCTCTACACATGTCACGTACGCAATCGAAATTTGCAATCTTATTTTTTTAAACCAAAACCCGTCTTCTTCTTACTTCCACCTTTGGTTTTAGAACTAGATTTATTCACCTCTACAAAAGCTTCTTCAAATAAGTTGTGTAGATGAATAGGAACGCTAGCAATTTCTGGTAATTCCGGTTCTATCGGTTTATTGTATTCTTGTAATAGCGGTTCTAAGTCGCTGTCAAGTTTGAACTGAGGGCGTTCTAAGACCGTTTGCAATACTTTTTCTAATTGTTTGGGGTATTGTCGTGCTAATTTCTGCCAGATAAAAGTGTTGATAGTAGCATTTTCTAAATAATACTTAACTAATTTTTCCGCACCTTCTTGCGATCGCCAATCCTCAGCTTCTAACAACTCTACGAACTTAGTATACGTAGGTAGAAACATTTGTCCCCAGCGAGGATGAGAAATCGCCGTCACCTGTTCGGCTTTTTTCAGATCTGCTGGTAATTCTACTTTTGGTGCTACCATTTTAGTCTTGCTTTTATCTGCAAGAATCTGAGAAATTGCTTGCGAGTCCGCACCTGCTTCCTTAGCGGCTGCTTCAATTTCTTCATCTCCTACTCCCGCTTCTTCAGCTAGTTCTGACAAACTTTTAGATTCATCAACTCCGGCTGCTTTGAGGCGTTGTTGAGTTAGTATTTCTTGAAATTCAGCGACTTTTTTATTGAGTTGATAACCAGGCATCGTCACTTCTTCATTTCCAAAGAAATCTATAAATTCTTGATGATAGTTAGCCACAGATTGCCAAGCTTCTGCTAATAAATCTGGAGCATCGCTATAAAGATGTTTTCTATGGTTGTCTTTAAAATTACCAATTGCTACGGCAAGTTTGGGTTTTCCCAATTTACCCATCAGCGTGTAAGCACAAGAAAATGTCCAATAATCATCGGTGACGGGTGCGATGCGAGTCAGTAAGATTTCTCCCTCTTTCCAGCGAGACATTTCTTGTAATGTTCTCTCGTTGTTTGGCTTCACAGTGTATTGTTTTGCCGTCAGCCAGTTCATCAATTCCAAACCATCGGGAAGAATTTTAGTAATAGTAAATAAACCGATAAAACTCCGCTTCCAACTATTTAGCAATTGGCGATCGCTCTTAGTCAACTCAGGCTGGCTTTCAATAAATAAGTCTATAGGTGTTTTGTCGCCGACCTGTCCTTCAGTAATAAATGTATCGATGACTATTTCTTGCTGAACCGCATCGTAGCGGTCTTTACGCGCATTGGCAGCAGCATAAGCCTCTAAAGCCTCAGCGAGTTCTCCTTCTGCATCGAGGACGAAATCGGTTAAGTCTTGTTTGAGTTGGCGCGATCGCTCTAGGATTGCTTCTACCATGAGGTTTTTTGATTGTATGGCTTTTACTAGGGTAAAGGTTGTATGGCAGTTTGAGGATCTGACTGGTGTGAGATTGACAGGAATTTAAATTGCAGATGCGGTAATGGGTAATGGGTAGTTGGTAGTTGTTTGCTGTTTCCCGTTCTCTATTCTCTGCTCCCAGCTCGTCCCTGCTCCCTGCTCCCTTCCTCTAGTGTTTTGATCATCCAGTGTGACTGAATTTGATAGCCTAGTTTGTGATATAGGTCTAAGGCTAGGGTATTAGATTGAAAGACTTGTAAGCCAATTTGCCGATCGCCTTTTGTTCGCGCCCAATCTTCGAGATATCTCATCAATGCTTTACCGATACCCCGTTGTCTGTATTCTGGTTTGACGTAGAGTAAGAATATATATGTATGGCGATCGCCTTTGACTTGATCTACGGCATTTCCTACCCAGAGACATGCTACTTTTTCAGGGGAGTCGGGAATGGTATTTTGACTTTTGACTTTTGAATTTTGACTTTCCTCCACCCACCATAACGGCGTATCCCTAGAAAAATATTGCTCGACGGTGCGCGCCAGATGAGCAAAGTTCTGTTCGGGGAAGATTTCTCGGTAACTCTGCTGCATGAATTGAAGTAGCAGCGATCGCTCCGAGCTAGAGCCAGGATAAATTAAGTAGCCTGGTAGTAGCTGTTGAGTCACTTCAAAGTAGGTGAGGTGCGATTGTACCTGCGGTGGCGATCGTTCTATCTAAGTTAACTTGGGCGTTGTCTGATTGAGGACTGACTTCTTCGGTAGGTGCGGGTGCAGCCATATCAGCCGGGATGAAAATACGGGCGCTGACTGCAACCAAGGCAATTAAGAATACGAGTACGACTAATAACGGGGCGATGTATTGACGGAAGATAGCCATTTTGATTGTTAGTTGTTAGTTGTTGGTTGTTGGTTGAGTGTTGTTACCAATTACCCATTACCTATTACCTATTACCTATTCCATCCTACAACTGTTGCCAGTCTTCTTCATCTAGTCCTGGTCTGGGTAGTATATACTTCGAGTTCCAAGGGGCGACGATGGGTAAAAGTAGCAATCCTGGTATAGCAGCAATTATTGTTAGTAAAAAGAAGGTTGCCCAACCTGTTGCTTTGGCAATTTCACCAGCAGGTCCAGCTAAAATATCTCTACTCATTGCCATTAAACTAGAAAATAAGGCAAATTGAGTTGTGGTAAAGCGGCGATCGCACAGGCTCATTAAGTAGGCAACAGTTACAACCGTGACTAAGCCAGCACAGAAATTTTCGATGTTAATTGCTATGACGAGTAACGAGCTATTTTTTCCGGCGATCGCTAGAATATAATAGCCTAAGTTACTCAGCAATTGTAGAATTCCAAATCCCCACAAGGCACGATTTATGCCAATTTTGGTTAAAATTACGCCACCGATTAATACTCCTACAGTTGTGGCTAAAAATCCCATTCCTCCTTGAATTGCGCCAATTGCGCTTTTACTAAAACCTAAATCTACTAAAAATGGATTTGCCATATTTCCCACTAAGGCATCTCCCAGCTTATAAAGCAAGATAAATAGTAAAATTAGAATTCCTGCCCCAATTCCTTGACGCTGAAAAAATTCTTGAAAAGGTAAGTAAATTGCCTCTTGTAATGTTTGTGGCGATCGCTCTGTGGCTATTTCCCTAGTTTTTGTTGGTAACAAAAATGATGCAGCTAACCACACTACAATTAAAGCTGCGATTATCCAATAAAATATAGGTAAAGGTAGATAACCCGTACCAACCGCTAAGAGTAGTCCTGCAATTAATCCAATTCCGCCAATTAAAAAGACTATATCTTTAACAGTAGGAGGCGATCGCTCCTCTAAAATATCGTTCTCTGGTTGGGGTGACCAAAAAGTTGTAAATAGTCCAACTCCCATCAAAGCCGCCATTAACAAATAAACAACTTGCCAAGGTAAATAATCAGCTAAAACTAAAGCTAAAAAACTCGTGACTAACAACGCCATCCGATAACCGAGTACCCAAACAGATGCCCCAGTTTCTAATTCTTGTGGCTTCAGAACATCAGTGCGATAAGCATCGCCAACAATATCTTGAGTTGCACTGAAAAAAGAAACAATCAAAGCAGTAATTGCCAATAAATTCAAGACTCGTACATCTTGAGTAGGTTGTTGAAAAGCCAAAGCAGCGATCGCGACAATTAACCCAATTTGAGTTATCGCCAACCACCCCCGCCTACGCCCCAAAAAAGGGGGTACAAATCGATCTAAAACAGGCGACCACAAAAACTTTAAAGAATAGGGTAAAGCCACCAAGCTGAACCAGCCAATGACCCCTAAATCGATATTTGACTCCTTCATCCAGATTTGTAAAGTTCGACTCGTTAAAAACAACGGCAAACCCGAAGCAAAACCCAGCAGTAGCAAAGCCGCCATCTTGCGACTTTGAAAAACTTGTAGCAGCGATCGCATTGCTGTCACTTTCAAAGACTCCTATCAGATACAACAGCATTAAATCAGCGATCGCTTTTCTGGTGGTTTCTTAATCAAACCTTTAGAATCTCACGCAAAAGACCTTTAGCGATCTTCTTTGCGACTTTGCGACTTTGCGCGACATTAATTTTCTTAAATATCTTGAGCAAACCCGCCCCTACATCACAATCGTCTCTTTTATCTGAGCCGATCGCCGCGCTGCATCTGCAACTTTCAGAGCATACAAACTTTCAGTTGGAGACACATACAAAGGCACACCCATATGTAAATGGTCTAATACCATACCTGTATCTTTAGCAAATAATCCACGTCGAGAACCAATGTCAATTTTTGTTGTTTCCTCTGCTTGAATTAAAACGCCATCATCCTTATCAAAAATTAAACCACCTTTATCGGCGTGAACCTCAAATTTGCGCTCGTTTTGCCACAAAGTTTCCCCTTTACCATAACTAACTTCGGCAATCGCTCCGCTAGTAAATCGAATTTGTGCAGTACACAAACACACTTGAAAAAATGACTCGGGATCTGTACCCCAATAACGATTTTGACAACTGATAGTCTCAACCGTACCGAATAAATCTGTAAGGCGATGGATTCTCGATAGCGCACCACATAGAGGAAAGCCAAACATCTCTTGATTGTAAGTCCAACGTCGAGGTGCGGGGCGTTGGGGATTCATCGTGCTGTAACGGGCGTAGAACGGGCTACCAACTTGCGGTAAATACTGTTTTAAGGCTTGGTGCAAGCCACCCAGTAACTCGATATGTTCGACGTGCAATAACCGATTTTGAGTTTTAGCTAGAGCAATAATTTCCTCTGCTGCCGCTACATCCAAAGCCAAAGGATATTCTACAACGACGTGCTTGTGGTTCTGTAAAGCAGCTTTGGCGATCGCTCCATGATCTGAGTTAATCGTACAGATAACAACGAGATCTATATCTTCCCTTGCTACTAACTGTTGCCAAGAATCAACCGCTTGGGCTTGATATGTCTGACTAAAAGTTGCTGTCTTTTCAGGAGTATGCCCAGCAATTGCAACGACACGCGATCGCTCGTCTCTTCCAAAAGATTCTGCTCTTAACTTCGCTGCATAGCCAGTACCTACTATTCCGATCTGAATTTGGTCATCGAGCATTGTGACGATTGTTGTGTGGTAAGGGATAAAAAGAAAAGTTTTGACTTTTGACTTTTGACTTTTGACTTTTGACTTTTGACTTTTAACTTGTTTATGATGTTCCGAAACGGCTAGTAGGTGCTGAAGTTATGCTCTGCTGCCTCAATCCCAACTGCCAAAATCCAGTTAACCCTGACGATCGGGAATATTGCTTTAGTTGTGGCACAAAGCTCGTTCCGAGTTTAGGCGATCGCTTCCGTCCAGTTTACCCCCTAGCTGGTGGTGGCTTTAGTCAAATATTTCTCGCTCAAGATCGAGATGCACGAGAATCTTACGTGGTACAACAATTAGCGTTACCTGGATCTAATAAATACTATTCCGTCTCGAATATTTTTTACTCTCTAGCGAAGAAGTTAGCACAAATTGGCGAAAACGATCGAATTTCTACTTTGTCGGCTTATTTTACCCAAGGAAACTATTTTTATTTAGTTCAACCGGCAATTGCGGGGCAAACCTTAAGACAGGAATTAGTTCAGCAAGGAACATTTAGCGAGCAACAAATTTGGGATGTCTTAGGTCAAATATTGCCGTTACTCTATTTCATCCACAAGCGCCAGATCGTTCACGGAAATATAAACTTAGAAAGTATTATCCGCCGTAATAGTGATGACAGGTTGATGTTAATTAACTTCGATCTGACCAAACAGCTATTTCATCCAAATAATTTACATCCAAACAACTCATTTGACGATGACTGGGCATTACAAACAAATCTCGATTTCTACGATTTAAGTGTAGCTTGTCTGCATTTATTATCTGGACACCCCTATTTTTCTTGGCTTCAAGGCGATCGCAACTGGAGTGCGAATTGGCAACGTCACCCGTTATTACAAGCAGTTAGTCAGGAACTCGCGCAGGCGATCGATCGGTTACTACAAAAAAAACCTCAGCAAAACTATCTTGCAGTAGCGCGATCGCTTCAGCCGATTGTACCTGCACTGACAACCCCGTTAACCGCAGTAGAAACCGCAGCTTTAGTATCCCCGCAGGCAAACACTTCAGCCACATCGCCTCAACCCACAGTTATAACTCCATCAGCAAAACCATCTAAACGGAGTCGGCTTTTAGGTGGCTGCTTTCTACTATTGCTGGCGCTAGTAGCATATTTGTATTACTGGCAACAACAGCAAGTCAATACCATAACAGGGCATACAGATGAAGTGAATAGTGTTGCCTTTACTCCTGACGGTAAAAAGTTTGCTACTGGTAGCGACGATCGCACTGTCAAAATTTGGGATGCAAATAGCTGGCGAGAAATTCGCTCGCTTGAGGAACATTTAGACTGGGTTTATTCGGTGGCGATTGGTAATGACAATCAAACCCTTGTCAGTGGCAGTAAAGATAATACAGTAAAAGTTTGGAATCTCAACACTGGGCGAGAAATCAAAACTCTACGCGGGCATAAAAGCTATGTCAATTCCGTTGCTATTAGCCCAAACGGACAAAAGATTGCCAGTGCCAGTTATGACAAGACGGCTAAAATTTGGGATCTGAAGACAGGGAAAAATATTACCCTTACAGGGCATACAGCGGAAGTTCTCACCGTTGCCATCAGCCCCAACGGACAGAAGCTAGTTACTGGAAGCGGCGATAAGACTATGAAAATTTGGGATTTAAACCATAATCCAGTCAAAGAATTGCGCACCCTCAGAGGACACAAAGGTGCGGTTTGGTCTGTTGCCATTAGTCCAGATAGCCAGAAACTTTACAGCGTCAGCGACGGCACGACGATCGCAGTTTGGAATCTCAACACTGGTAGAGCAATTCGGACGATCGCAGGTCATACTGCCGATATCAATCTCGTTGCGGTGAGTCTAGATGGGCAAACAATCGCTACGTGTAGCGACGATCGGACAATAAAGCTGTGGAACGTCATTTCAGGCGCAGAACTCGCCACGTTTAAAGGGCATACAGCAGCAGTTTGGGCTGTAGCATTCAGCCCCGATGGACGCACGTTGGTAAGTACGAGCGAGGACAAAACAGTTAAGGTGTGGCGCGTACCGCAATGAGGGGAGAATTCGGAATTCTGAATTATGCACTTGTGACTTGCGACTTTTGACTTGTCCCCGTCCCTGACAGCTCGTCATTTGACAAGGAGTACATTTTTTTTAGTATATTTTCAGTATATTTTGGGTATTTCTACCCTAGAAATAATTAGTCAGGGAAGATAAACCAAAGGAGAAGAAACTTTCCTCAATTTTCTTGATACAAGTGATAGAGATTCTCAATTAGCTTGCAACAATGTTTGAATGACTTTATACTCTCTTGTGAGGCAATTCTTGTTTTTCAGACCTCCACTCAAGCGCAAACCTACCTAATTACATTCTGAAATATAGATCTTACGCTCGTCAATAATGCCATCTACCATACCTAAAATCTGAAACCTACACCTGGAAATGCTTATGTCATCTCTCTCACCAACGATTACTATAGCTGAGAATTTATCTCAGCAAATGTTCAAGCGTCATGACTCAATTCCCCTAAAATCGGAGATGCTATTGCATATCGAGCGGGGAGTTGTTCGCACTGTCACTTGGAGTGAGGAGGGAACAGTAATGACATTGGGGTATTGGGGTACAGGTGATGTCATCGGTCAGCCTTTGTCGAATATCCAACCTTATCAAGTTGAGTGCATTACAAGTGTAGAAGTCAGTTACGTTCCCTCGTACCAAAGAGAATGGGTATTGACGGCAATTTGCCATCACGTACAACAAGCAGAGGAACTACTAAGTATTATTCGCCAAACCAACGCCCGCGATCGCCTGCTACAAATGCTACTGTGGTTAGCGCGTAAGTTTGCCCGTCCTGTGGAACGCGGACGGCTAATTGACCTACGCCTGACTCATCAAGAGATCGCAGAATTTATTGGTATGACTCGCGTATCCGTGACGCGCCTGCTATCTCAGCTCGAACAAGAAGGTATCATCGATCGCCCCCGCCGCCATTTCATTGTCTTATTAGATCGTCAAACTAAATTTGCCTGATCTATAACGATTTATGATTAGCTTATGGTGGGCATTGCCCACCATATTAACCTCTACTTTTCAACAACAGTTCTGATAAAATCAAGGCAATATTCCAAGCATCATCCCCACCGCGATGATGCGTGCCTTCGAGGGGAAAATTGAGTTTTTCTAATGCTTCTTATCTTCGCATTGTCTAGAGCTGAAACCTATGGTTTGAAATACTTGCTGTTCTGGTTCTGGAGGTAAACTAGCTGCTGCTTTTCGATCTTCGGCTGCACCTTTTTTGTCACCAATGCGATCGCGTGCCATAGCTCTTTTAGCATATGTTGTAGCAGCTGATTCTGGATCGAGTTGAATGGCTTTTGTATAATCAGCGATCGCACCTCGATAATCTCCTATCGCAAACAGCGCCTCGGCTCTACCGTAATAATTAAATGCAGAGGAAATCGTTCCATTACCAAATGTAATTGCTTGCGTATAATCGGCGATCGCACCCTGCTTGTCTCCCGACTTGTATCTCAACCAAGCGCGACTGCTATATGCTGAAAGCTCGCAAGGATCTAACTGAATAATTTGAGAATAGTCCTCAATTGCTCCCTGGCGATCGCCAATTTTCAAACGCGCAGCAGCTCTGTTCGTATATGCAGCTTTGTCATTCGGCTTCATCTTAAGTGCTTGAGTATAATCTTCTATAACTGCTCGATAATCTCCGGCTGCTTCATGAATCTGAGCTTGATACGTATAAGTACCAGCTGCATCGGGATGAACGTTATCGGGATGAGTTAATTTAAGCCGCCTGACTTGGCTGAGATCGGCAACTGCTCCTTGAAAATCCTTCATGTTTTGACGTGTTAATGCCCTATAAAAGTAGAGCATGGCATCATTAGGATTGAGGCGAATTGCTTGCGTGTAGTCTTCAATTGCTCCTTGAAAATCTCCTCTTCCTTCGCGGTTAAGAGCGCGATAGCGATATGTGTCGGCGTTATTCGGTTGAACTTTAGCAGCCTGTACTTCATCGGCTAAAGCTCCTTGTGGATCTCCTAGAGCAGATCGGAGTCTAGCCCGTTGTAGATATGATAAGGCATCTGTTGGATTCAGTTGTAAGACGCGATCGAAATCTGCTAACGCTCCCTTTTTATCCTGTAGTTCGCTCTCGCGGAGATTAGCTCTGCTGAAATAAGCTGCAACATGATTGGGATTGAGTCGAATTGCTTGGTTAAAATCTTCAATTGCTTGTTCCACTTCACCACTATTGCTGAGAATCTCGCCTCGCTCGTAGTACGCATCAGCATAATCGGGTTTGAGTTGAATTGCTTGAGTTAAATCTTGAATTGCTCCTTCACTATCGGAATTCTCATACTCACCATCTTCATCTGGTTGATAACGAGTTAATGCTCTTTGATAATAAGCTTCAGGATATTGAGGTTTGAGTCGAATCGCTTCCGTATAATCAGCGATCGCTCTTTCATAATCTCCTCGCTTAGCCTTTACCAAACCTCGTTGGTAAAAAGTTTCAGCGTCCATAGAAGCAGGTTTTTTAGAGTTTTTAGAAACCGATCGAGCAATATTGAGATAAGTTTTAGCAGCAGTATTCTCTTGAGTAGAAGGTAATGGAGCGTTACTCATGGGTAATATTTGCCCAAAAGCGATCGTGGCTATTCCCACAGAGGCGATCGCGTTAAATACTAAAGTCATTACCTAAATACAAAGTATAAATAATTACTTAGAGTATTATGCCATATGTTTAGTTAGAAACTGCGAGAGGAGATATTAATGACAGTTGATAGCAGCCATACCCAAGAAACTTCTTTCTACATCGCCGTGGTTTTATTTGAATCATCAAGCGCGACAAACGATCGACCTTTATACGAGGAATGTTTTATACTTATCCAAGCGAATTCTTTAGAGGAAGCTAGAGAAAAGGCTTTGCTTTACAGCCGCCAACAAGAATGCAGCTATCAGAATCAGTACAATGACACTATCACTTGGACTTGCAAGCAGATAATTGATGTAAATTCAGTTTTGTACGATGATTTTAGCAACGTTACGGAAATCTATGCCCGACATTTTCGGAATTACGAAGCATATTGTCAATTCGAGCCGTTATTATCAGGCGAAGAACTTTAATTTCTTGCTTGTAGAAACGTTATATCCTCTGTAGAGACGTTACATGTAACGTCTCTACACTAGGGATTGCAACAATATTCCGCTCGAAATTGTTCTACCACCCGATCCAAACCTACGGAATGAGCAGCCTTAAATAAAATGCGATCGCCTGCTTTCACTCCTCCTTTCAACCGCTCGACTAATTCCACATGGGTAGCACAACGCTCTACAGGTATACCCGTTGCACTCTGCGCGATCGCTTCTGCATCCGTACCATCTACCAAAACCAGCAGTAAATCTAAATTTAACTGCCGTGCCATTGTCCCAACTTTCTGATGTAATTCTCGCGATCGCTCTCCCAATTCTTTCATCGCACCCAACACCGCAATGTGTCGCTTTCCTGGTGTTTGTGCTAGTAGTTGTAACGCTGCTAGCATAGCTTCTGGTGCAGCATTATAACTCTCATCTAAGATTACCACGTCATCTGCTAATTCATAACGTTGCGATCGCCCTGATGGCATATCGACAGTTAAACCTGTTTTTAGCACCGACCAATCGATCTGCAACACCTTTGCTACTGCCAGAGCTGCCAAGAAATTGACGGCATTGTGTCGTCCTGGTAAGGGTAAAGGCAACTCTAATCCTGCTACTTTTAAAGTTTGAGAATCGAGTAATTCCCCTCGAATGTCTCCCCCTTCTAAACCGTAGGTAATAGTTTTTCCCTGCCATACGGTGTTAGCAGTAGAAATTAAGCGAGAATTATCGTAGTTGAGAATTGCCACGCTATTTTGAGGCATTTCGGCTAATAGTTCGCATTTTGCTTGCGCGATCGCCTCTTCAGAACCCAAGCGTTCAATATGTGCCGTGCCAACATTAGTAATGACACCAATAGTAGGACGAGCAATTTGAGTTAATAGGGCAATTTCACCCCTTCCTCGCATTGCCATTTCGATGACGGCAAAGTCATGCTGAGTATCCAGTCCCAACAATGTTTTTGGTACGCCGATTTCGTTGTTGAAATTTGCATGGGTTTTGAGGACGTTGCCTTGAGTTCCCAAGACAGCTGCAATTAACTCCTTAGTGGTGGTTTTACCGACAGAACCAGTCACACCAATAACAGGCATATGAAACTGACTGCGCCACCAAGAGGCAATTTGTTGATACGCCTGAAGGGTATCTCGTACCTGCAATACAGGTAAATCACCTTGATAGTGTCCGTCAACAATTGCTGCGATCGCACCTTTTTCAACTGCCGTTGCGACAAATCCATGTCCGTCGAACTTTTCCCCTCGCAAAGCCACAAATATATCTCCAGGCTTGAGGCTGCGCGTATCGGTGTTAATTCCCGTACAAGTTGAAGCTAACGCATTGTCAGAAAGATGTTGTGGCTTAGCAGCCAATAGAGAAATGAGTCGAGCGAGAGTGGCGTGGAAAGACATATTGGAGAAGTCGTAAGTCGTAAGTCGTAAGTTGGGAAAGGTTATAGGGGGTGTAGGCAAATTTTGACTTTTAGCTTTTGGCTTTTGACTTCTTCCCTAACCCTTACCCCTTACTCTTCACTAAAGCTGCTTTTGCATTGTGATTTAATAACAGTTTGCCATCGGCATCAATGCTAAAGTCTACACCAGGAATAAATTTTTGGTTAATTAACTGCTTGTAAAACGCTAAATTGGTAATTTTTCTAATTTCCTGCATGAGATCGGCAGGAATCATCTGTTCTATAGTCCAGAAAACTGCATCGACATCAAACCAGAGGATACGCTCAATACCGACAAGCAACAAACCAGCTAATTCTTCACTTGTCAGTTTTGTTCTCAAATCGTCAATGATATCGCTACCAATCTCTGAATTACGAGTCATCATGACTCTAGCGATTCTGGCAATTTCTGTTTCCAATTGTAAAGGGTTGCGATCGAGCATTTGACTTCCTGGGATATAGAGCTGAAGCTAAACCGAGCAAAAACGTGCTGATGGTTTTGCTAAGTATATCCAAATTAGGAGACAAATAGACCCTAAGATAGATGATTAATTTGTGTAGCTGCGAAATTTATTTGTCCAAGCTTCAACGAAAATTGATGCGGTACATTTTAGGAGTGACTCCTGTTTGCTGCCGAAACCATTTGCCTAAATGACTGTGACTGCTGAAACCACACTGCAAAGCAATGTCCATAATGGATAGTTCGGTTTGTTGGAGTAACTGCTTTGCCAGTTCCACCCGTTGCTGAAGCACGTATTGGTGAGGGGTAACTTGTATCGATCGCTTGAAGAGGCGGCTGAAATGAAATGGACTCATACCGAGTAATTGAGCTAAATCGGATAAGGTAATGTCGTCAGCCAGATGAGCATTAATGTAGTCCGCGACTTTTAGCAGTTGGCGATCGCTCAATCCCCCATCATATAGAGCTATATTACGCTTGACAGCCACGTAATTTCTGAGTAAATGCACGGCTAATACATTTGTCAGTGACTCAACATAAAGTTTTCCTGCCAGTCCCCCAGTTGTGAGTTCGGCAAGCAGCATCATGCTAATTTGTTCGATCTGAGGATTTCGAGCGCGGAACTCAGGCAATAGCTCAACGCGATCGGGATCGAGCTTGAGTGTATCTTGGGCAACCTGTTGGAAAAACTGAGATGCTAGCTGAATTCTTAAAATTCTGTCTTCGTCATTTCCCTGACAGATTAGTACGGCTTCAGCAGGGGTAATAGAAATATCGCCTTGGCTGAAAAGACCGCTATGACGACGATCTCCAAGTGTTAGTGACAGACGGGACGGACGACGATTTAAAGATACACAAAGGGTATGACTAGTTAAATTTTGATAGGTTTCTTGCCCTGGAGGATATCGAAATTCCTCAACCAAAATATTTTTCCAACCATACGCTTGACTCGAATAGATTGGCGGATAAAGATCGGTGTTAAGCTGAACGATCCTCGTGGGCGATCTCTCTAAACCTGGCATCTAGTTACCCAATCTCTTACACCTTCAATTATCAGTCACAGGTCACTGATAACTGAATAACTGATTCAAAGTCGCCGCAAGATTGTGATAGTCGCGCAAGGTTTGAGTAGTCCAGAATTTTCGACTTGGCTAAATTGTAGGGTACGAGCAACTACTACAGCAATAAAGCATTAGGAGATCTGATGGCACGTATTCTACACATTGATTCCAGTCCGAGAGGAGAGCGATCCCATTCTCGCAGGCTCACCAGAGAATTCGTTGAGGCTTGGAAACAAACTCACCCAGATGATATTGTTACCTATCGCGATGTCGGGCGCAATCCCGTTCCTCATGTTGACGAACCGTGGATTGCAGCTGCTTTTACACCGCCAGAACAACGAACCCCTGAATTACAAGAAGCAATTCGGATTAGCGATCGCTTAGTGGATGAATTCTTAGCCGCCGATCTCTATATCATTGGTATTCCCATGTACAACTTCAGCGTTCCCAGCACGCTCAAGGCTTACATTGACCAAATTGTACGCCCTAGACGAACATTTGTGTTTGAACCAGAGGATGCTGCAAATCCTTACAAACCACTAGTACTAGGTAAGAAAATGTTTATCATTACGGCGCGAGGTGATTCTGGCTTTGGAAGTGGCGAACGTAATGAAAAGCTGAATCATCAAGACCCTTATTTAAGAACGATCTTTGGATTTATTGGCATCACCGACATCAGCTTTGTTTCTGTTGAGAATGATGAGTTTGGTGGCACGAGTTTGGCTAAATCGATCGCCAACGCTCAAGCAAAAATTGCCGAGTTAGTTGCAGCATAGAAGAGCTTTTACAGCTCTTGAGTCACAAACATGCTTAAATTCTGGCGATCGAGTCGAAGCCTTTTTGTAAGTGTCTGAGCCGATCCCAACTCGATCGCATCAAACGAATACTATCACAGCCATTACACCCCTGCTGGGAAGAGATTATCTTGACTTAAGGAATGGATGATGCTCTTTTTCAATTGATTCGATAACTGCTAATCCAATGGCAGAAGCCGATAAAAGCAGTACTACAGAAACCAGATAGGCGTTGACAAAAATGCGTAAGGCTGTATCGAAAAAAATGTACGTAGTCATTTTTACTTGCTTTGGCTCAACTTAGGAGTTGATGCGATTGACTTTTCTATTTACCCATTTGTCTAGGTGAGAGTTCCACCGAGAGATTACTGTAATTAATTTTCTTTTTAGATACCACCTCTGTGATTGTACGGAGGGAAGCTGACAGTGACTAGTGGCGCTTTGGTTAGTGACTAGTTAATTCCGTCTCCTGACTCCCTAAAAAAGACACCGTTCGATTGTAGCTACTACAGATTGAGACAGGGCAGGGAGATCGTAACCTCCTTCTAGACCGAAGACAATCCGGTGAGTAATCTTAAGACAAAATTCCGTAAATAATCCGTAATCTTGCGGTTGCAGGTACATTTCTGCTAAAGGATCGGCGGCGTTAGCGTCGTATCCAGCACTGACAATCAGTAGATCGGGTTGAAACTGAGTTAAAAATGGCATCACTTGAGTCTCAAACACTGGTTGGTAGTCAGCAATCGTGCTACCTGGGGGGAGGGGTAGGTTGAGGACGTTGTTGTGCGCGCCTGTTTCGGCAGCTGTACCAGTGCCAGGGTAGCAGGGAGACTGATGTAAGGAGCAAAAAGCGATTTGGGGGTGATTCTCGACGATCGCCTGAGTCCCGTTACCGTGGTGTACGTCCCAATCTAGAATTGCCACGCGCTCGATATTGGGTTTTTCTAAGGCATAATGAGCGGCGATCGCCGCGTTGGAAAACAAACAAAATCCCATGCCGCGATCGCTTTCGGCGTGGTGTCCAGGGGGACGAGACAGGACAAAAGCAGGATTATTTGTTGCTAGCGTGTAATCGATCCCATCCAACCATGCATTAACTGCTAATAGTGCTACATCGTAGCTACGGGGAGATACAGGAGTATCGAGATCCAAATAGCCGCCGCCTTGGGTGGCAAGTTCTCGAACAGATTGGATGTGATGGGGTGAATGGACTTTTTCCAACCACGCGATCGCCCTTTGGGGGTCTGTCACAGGCGATCGCCATTCTAGTTGGTGAGCAAAGCTAGTATGTTGTAAAGCAGATGCGATCACGCTGATGCGTTCTGGTTTTTCTGGGTGAAACCGTCCCGTTTTGTGTTCGAGAAACTCGTCAGAATAGATGACAGCCAACATATCTAAATCCTAATTGATTCTCAGATTAGCGCGATATGGTTGTCATTCGTGAGTGGCTAGTGGCTGGTGGCTGGTGACTAGAAAAGAGACTAACCACTAGTCACTAACCACTAGTCACTTTCTTCAGGCTCATCTGTTGGCATAATATCATCGCGTAAATCTTCACCACTATTGAGCATTTCTGGCGACACGGCTTGGTTTGCCCGCAATTCTTCAGGACTGAGTTGCTTCATTTGGTCGTGAATCGAAGGCGGGTGTTTAATTTTATCCAGTACTTCTGGATCGAGTTGCGATGGATCTCCTGGGGGATTTTGCTTTTCTGCTCGATCTGGAGCCGTTTCACTGCTCATATCTAATTCTCACCTCTACACGCCCCAGCTTAAAAGCGATCGCCTTTAGGCACACACTATCTTGAGGCTTAAATTCAGTTGTCAGTTCTCAGTTATCAGTAACCAACTACCAACTACCTATTACCCATTACCCATTACCAACCAATCCCTAGCAAAATATGATAAAATTTTGATATAATTTACAGCTTTTTGGCAGCTAAACCGAAGATTTAGCAACATCTTGGGCATTATCTGCCGGAAATCGACAAATTTGGAGTTTTTTGCAAAGATATGACCATCATTCCAACCGATCTGCGGAACGAAATGTCGCGGTCTTACCTGGAATACGCCATGAGCGTAATTGTAGGTAGGGCGCTACCAGATGCCAGGGATGGTCTGAAACCCGTGCATCGCCGAATTCTTTACGCCATGCATGAGTTGGGATTAACGGCAGACCGTCCGTTCCGTAAATGCGCCCGTGTTGTGGGGGAGGTACTAGGTAAATATCATCCCCACGGCGATACGGCTGTGTATGATGCCTTGGTACGGATGGCGCAGGATTTCTCCATGCGATCGCCCCTGATTGCAGGGCATGGTAACTTTGGCTCGGTGGATAACGATCCCCCAGCGGCAATGCGTTACACCGAATGTCGCTTGCAGGCATTAACTGAAAATGCTTTGTTACAGGACATTGAAGCCGAAACTGTAGACTTTATCGACAACTTCGACGGTTCCCAGCAGGAACCGATTGTTTTACCTGCGAGAATTCCCCAACTTTTGCTCAACGGGTCTTCGGGAATTGCCGTGGGGATGGCGACAAATATTCCGCCGCATAACTTGGGCGAATTAATTGACGGTGTAGTGGCGCTGATTCACAATCCAGAAATTAGCGATCGCCAGTTGATGCAATATATCCCTGGTCCCGACTTCCCTACGGGTGGAAAAATCTTGGGAACGTCGGGGATTCACGAAGCGTTTACCACCGGTCGCGGTTCAATTACGATGCGCGGCGTGGCGGAGATCGAAACGGTCGAACAACGAGGACGACCGGAACGGGAAGCAATTATCATTACTCAACTGCCTTACCAAACTAACAAGGCAGCCTTAATTGAAAAAATTGCCGAACTCGTTAATGACAAGCGGATTGAAGGAATTGCCGATATTCGGGATGAAAGCGATCGCGATGGGATGAGAATTGTCATCGAACTCAAGCGCGATGCCTATCCCCGTGTCGTCCTCAACAACCTTTACAAGCAAACTCCGCTTCAAGCTAACTTTGGTGCGAATATGCTGGCGTTGGTCAACAACGAACCCCAGCTATTGACTTTAAAACAGTTTCTTCACGTCTTCTTAGAGTTTCGCGTTGAATCAATTACCCGCCGCACCCGTTACGAACTGAGGAAAGCTGAAGAACGGGATCATATCCTGCAAGGGTTACTGATTGCCTTACTCAACCTAGATGAGATCATTGCTGCAATCCGCAGTGCTGCCGATACAACTACGGCAAAACAGCAATTAATCGATACTCATGGACTATCGGAAGCCCAAGCCGATGCAATTTTACAAATGCAGTTGCGGCGACTGACAGCACTAGAAGCAGAGAAAATTCGTCAAGAACACGAAGATTTACAAGTCCAAATTGCCGATTTAAAAGATATCTTGGCACGGCGAGAGCGGATTTTAGAAATCATCGAAACTGAAATCACCCAAATCAAACAAGCCCACGCCACCCCTCGCCGCACGGAAATCGAACCTGCTGAAGGGGAATTCGATGCGATTGACTTAATCGCCAACGAGAAAGCAGTAATTCTGCTGACGGAACAAGGCTACATCAAGCGGATGCCCTTAGATACCTTTGAAGCTCAAAGTCGGGCAACGCGGGGTAAATCGGGGACGCGAATGAAAGAGGATGATGGTGTCGATCACTTCCTCACCTGCTGCGACCACGACAGCGTTTTATTCTTCAGCGATCGCGGTGTCGTCTACTCCCTCAAAGCCTATCAAATTCCCGTGGGATCGCGTACCAGTCGGGGCGTGCCAATCGTGCAAATGCTGCCGATCCCTAAAGAAGAAAGGATTACTTCCATCGTCCCAGTTAGTGAATTTACTAGCGAAGAATACTTGGTAATGCTAACTAAAGGCGGTTACATCAAGAAAACCGAACTCGCAGCTTTCACCAATATTCGGGCAAACGGATTAATTGCAATTTCCCTAGAAGAAGGCGATCAATTGCGTTGGGTACGTAGGGCGCGAGTCGAAGATAGTATTATCATCGGTTCTCGCTTTGGCATGGCAATTCACTTTAGAACCAGTCACGAACAATTGCGTCCTTTAGGTAGAGCCACCCGGGGCGTGAAAGCCATGAAACTCAAAGAGGGAGACGAACTAATCGGCATGGATATCATTGCCAGTGCCGTACTTGCTGCTTCCCATATGGAAGAAGCCGACCCCGCTGAAGCCGAAGCCGAAGAAACCGAAATCGTCGAAACCGAAACTGAGGAGAATGGTGAAATAGCTAATGCTACTCAAGGTCCTTGGGTATTGATTGTGACAATGGCAGGACATGGCAAGCGCGTCCCCGTCTCCCAATTCAAGTTGTACAATCGTGCCACCAAAGGCAAAATTGCGACGAAATTCAAGCAAAATCGCAAATTCAAAGACAAGCTAGCAGCCTTGATGGTAGTCAATGAAGGCGACGAATTGATGCTGATCACGACTCGCGGCATTATCATTCGTCAATCCACCGATGCCATCCCCCGCCAATCGCGCAGTGCGACAGGCGTAAGAGTACAACGCTTGGACGAAGACGATGCGATCGCGGCTGTAGCTCTAGTTCCATCTGATGTCAGCGATGAAGCGGCTGCGTGTTAAGAGGAGCGAGGAGCGAGGAGTGAGGAGTGAGGGGATCGCCTCTCCTTTTTCGCTGCTTATTGCTCTTGCTAGCGGTATATTAATGGGGCTTACCGTTGCCCCTGTAGGAGCTTGGTTTCTTGCCTGGATTGCCCTAGCTCCTCTGTGGGTATTGGTAGTTACAACCCCCAAACATTCCTCACTCCTCGCTCCTCACTCCTTACCCCTCCTTTGGGGCATTGGCTATCACGGTGTCGCTTTATTTTGGATTACAGGCATTCATCCTATGACTTGGATGGGTGTACCGTGGTTGAGTAGTCTGGCGATCGCCCTTTTCTGCTGGATCTTCATCACCCTCTGGGGAGCTGCCTTAGTAGTTGGCTGGGGCGTTGGCATGAAAGCACTGCTAAATTGGCGAATTCCCACTTTAAAATCCCTACTCCCAAACGCAAAAACACAAAAAACCCTTTGCGCCTTCGCACGCCAGTTGCTACAACGGAGGGAACCTCACGCCAGTCGCCTCAACGGGGAAAACCCCCGCACGGCGCTGGCTCCGCAACGCACCGGCTCGTCTTTGCGCGACAAAATTCCTCTTAGTCTCGTCCGCCTCCTCATCGGCGTTGCTCTTTGGTGCGGCTTAGAAAGCTTGTGGAGTGCCGGACCCTTGTGGTGGTCTTCGCTTTCCTACACCCAAAGCCCCCACAACCTACCCATTCTCCATCTCGGACAACTTTCTGGAGCAAGTGCTGTTACAGCTGCGATCGTCGCTGTCAATGGATTGTTTGCCGAAGCTTGGATTGCAGTTGTAGGGGGGCACAGCCGTGCGCCCATTCAGGGGAGTCGAAAAACATCTGTTGTCTTTTGCCTTTTGCCTTTTGCTTTTTGCCTTTTATTACACCTTTTGGGCTACAGCTTGTACAGCCGTCCCCTGATTCAGTCTCCAGACACAGTTCTCAAAGTTGGGATCGTCCAGGGTAACGTCCCGAATAAAATCAAACTTTATCCCGAAGGTTTTCGGAAGGCGATCGAAGGTTATACGACTGGCTACCAAACTTTAGCAGATCGGGGAGTTGATGCAGTTTTAACTCCAGAAGGAGCTTTACCTTTTCGCTGGAATGACGTTCAACGCACTTCTTTTTACTCCGCTGTCAAAGAAAGGGGCGTAGTTGCTTGGTTGGGATTGTTTGGCGACAAAAAAGGAGGCTATACGAACAGTATTTTTACCCTACTGAGTAACGGACAGATTTTTAGTCGTTATGACAAATCAAAATTAGTACCGATTGGCGAATACGTTCCATTCCAAGAAATTTTAGGTGGGATTGTTTCTCGACTTTCACCGCTTGACGAGCATCAAATAGCAGGTGCGCCAAATCAGTTATTCGATACTCCTTTCGGTCGAGCAATTGTCGGAATTTGTTACGAATCTGCCTTTCCCGAACGATTTCGCTACCAAGCTGCTGCTGGAGGGCAATTTATCCTCAGTCCCTCCAACGATGCCCATTACAGCGCTGCGATGCCAGCTCAGCACCATGCTTTAGATATCATGCGGGCGATCGAAACTGACAGATGGGCTGTGCGTGCTGTCAATACCGGATATTCTGCTTTTGTCGATCCTCACGGTAAGACAGTTTGGATATCGGGACACAATACTTATGAAATCCATTCCGAAACTATTTATCGCCGTCAAACCAAAACTTTATACGTGCGTTGGGGCGATTGGCTGACACCGATGTTGATGGTTGTGGCTGTTGTCGTTTGGCTGGTAAGGCTTGTTGGACAAGTTTAGGTTTTAGGGTTTTAGATCGTATATGAGAAGGTCGCGATCGCTCTATTCTAGAGGTAATTCAAATCCAGGTAAAATATCTTCTCCAGAGAGGACGGAAGGTAAAAATATGACTTCTACAGGCTGGTTGGCGCGATAAATTTCTACTTGGCTATTTTGAGGGTTAATTAACCAACCCAAACGCAAACCATTAGCCAAATATTCTTGCATTTTCTCTTGTAATGGTTTTAGCGTATCGGTGCGAGAGCGCAATTCAATTGTAAAATCTGGGCATATGGGAGGAAACTTTTCTCGTTCTTCTGGAGTTAGAGCCTCCCATCGTTCCAATCTTATCCAAGCTGCATCAGGAGAACGGTTAGCACCATTGGGGAGACGAAAAATTGTGGAGGAACTAAAGACTTTTCCTAGCTTGGTTTGACGATTCCAATTATTCAAATCTGTTATCAGATCTGCTTCTTGATTGCCGCTTTCTCCTCCTACGGGTGGCACGATAATTAAATCTCCTTTGGCATTAAGCTCTAAATTCAACTCGCGATTTGCCATGCACAGTTGATAAAACTGTTCCTGAGTCAAATGCACGATTGGTTCTAGATTTAATATCACCGTATCCATAAAGAATGGTAATGGGTAATGGGTAGTTGGTAATTGTTGGTTGACAGTTTATTCTCCCTTGTCTCCCTTGTCCCCCTTGTCTCATTTCTTCGCTTCCCAAGGCTTAACCTGTACTTCTCCCTTGGGTGTAAAGGTGACTTGAAATTGAGCTAAGGATTCTGGTGGCGTAGCACTACCAGCAGCAGGTTGGGATAGCAGGCGAGGTAGGGGAGTTTGCTGGACTTGCCCGTTGGATATGTCGTTAGTCGCAACATAGCCTTTAATCGCTCCATTAGCAGCTACGCCAACGCGGTAAACTAAATCTTGACCGAGGGCTACGTTAGGCTTCCACGCCGGTCGGAGTTGGTCGGTGAGTTTTTGCTGTAATTGCACCAATTGCAACGGATCGGTGATGGGTGGTGCGTTAGCAATGTTGGTAGATTGGGCGGATGGAGAGGTGGCTTCTGTAGGACGGCGGACAGCTTCGGGAATGGGAATTAAGAAAAAGGCGATCGCGGCTAGGGCTAATCCTGATGCGCCTACGGTGGCGGGTACGGCTTGCTTGACTAACTGCTGTCCCGATCGCACGTAGCGCCGCGAAACTGGAGCTAGTTGCAGCGTTAAATCTGGTAAGGTTTGATTGTCAGCAAAAAACTGATCGATTGCCTCTACTAAGTCAAATAACTGTACTGTTGTCAGCTCGACTTCCTGCGTCGTGCCTTCGGTGTGGCTATTTGCCTCTGATTCTTTATGACTTTCTGGCTGGACGGTCAAACGATGACGATCGCGATCGATTTTTTGCAGATGTACCAAGCTAGATTCTTTGTTGTGCGCTTCTGGGTGCGTGACGTGACTCAAAAATTCTTGGGCGTAACCGCTAACAGCTGTCACTAAACTTTCAAAAAAATCTCTACCACCAGTCAAGGTTTGTTTTGCCTGGATGAGTTGACACTCAACATAGGTCAAAATTGTGAGTACGGGTCGCCCGTCAAAGGATTGGGAGTCAGTCGCGCGATCGCTCAATCCCTCTAAAACCAGCGTGCAATTGGGCAGGCTGTACTTGCGCTGAATCGTCGTCATTCTACTTCCCCATCAAACAAACTAATCCACAACCGCTGCATTCCCGCCGTTCCCGTACAAAATAGCAATTGTTGCAGCAGTGTCAGTGCTAGTTCATCCAACTTTTCAGGGGAATTGTAAGCCAGTACCCCAGAACGACGAGGATTCATCCGACTGCGAAAATGCGATCGAAACCTTTCGAGATAATTAGACAAGCGTAAATTTTGTTCAAGTGGAATTCCTTTGTCACGCATTTGCTGATATGTCAATAGCAACTGTCGAATCACAGCTGTCAACCTGCGGGCTAAATCGGCGGCGATGACGACAAGTGCTTTAGCCTCTAGTAAACTGAGGTCGCGCCGAGCGTGCGATCGCCTCAATGGGTTCGTACAGCGCATTCGCCACAAGTTTACCCGATTTTTGACAATATCTTGTAGTTCTAGCTCCTGCGCTATTGCCAAGAATAATTCCGAACCACCAAGTTCTAGGGCTTCAATCGCCAGTAACATCAAATCAATTTGCAACCTCACCCTTTGAGGACAAGCCCTTTCATCAACAGGTGGGTTAGGTAAACTTTCCAGCATCAGGGGGAGGGATGGGACGGTTGAACTATCTAACGGATTCGCGCTTGCGGAGACATTCATCTTAACCAAAGATATACGAGTAAATAACTAAAACCAGCCTTCACTAGATTGGCAAAATTGGCGACTGACTGTCTACTTTTAGCATAGAAGGGAGTCGGGAGTCGGGAAGAAGGGGACAAGGGAGACAAGGAAGACAAGGGGGACAAGGGAGCAATTCTAGTCACTAGTCACCTGCCACTAGTCACTGATAACTGATAACTGGTAACTGATAATAAGGTTTCCCTGATTCTCGCTCGAAATTAGCGATCGCACGTAACAATTTAAAACATCTGGAATTCTAGTGTACGATTTTTCAAAGTCTTCCTAAGTCTGCCAATATAGATAGTTGCCGTTATACTCAGCCAGTCTCGCTGACAACCTATGGATCTCAAGTCCCTGATTCGCGATATTCCCGATTTTCCCAAGCCTGGTATTTTGTTTCGAGATATTACCACTTTGCTGCGCGATGCCGCAGGGCTACGCCATGCCATAGATAGTCTGGCTGATAAGCTGGATGGTGCGGGGTTAAATGCTGAATATATTGTAGGGATTGAGTCACGCGGCTTTATCATTGGTGCAGCTTTGGCTTATAAATTAGGCATTGGCTTTATTCCCGTGCGTAAACCTGGGAAGTTACCCTCTTTGGTTCACTCGGTTGAATACGAACTAGAGTATGGCATGGATAAGTTAGAAGTGCATCAAGATGCCTTGCAGCCTGGTAGTCGGGTATTGATTGTAGATGACTTGATCGCCACTGGGGGAACCGCCAGCGCCACGGCGAAGTTAGTGCAGCAAATCGGCTGCGAGTTGGTTGGTTTTGGGTTTATCGTCGAGTTACGAGATTTAGCAGGGCGGCGGAATTTGCCCGACGTGCCAATTGTGGCGCTAGTGGAGTATTAGTTAGCCTCCTGAGTCATGAGGACACGAGCTAAAGCCCATCTGTTAGCATAGCCAAGTTAGCGCAAAGTACTCATAGAGCTTACTTTGGAGTTGCTGGCAGGCTATCGCAACAGTAGCTAAGCTAAACCTGAGTTGTGTAAGCTACTCCAAAATATGTACTAGCCCAACGAAGATGGGTACAATCTCCTAAGATGAGAGTGCCAAAGACGAGATATGCCCAGAAAAGAAATACCTGATAGTGCGATTGAGTTAGTTGCCAAACACATCAACACAAGAAGCAACAAAAATTATGCTATTCCCGTAATTGGGCATGAGGACAATATAGAAACTCCTCAAATATTTGAAATTATTCCATTCGATCAAATTGATGATAGCGATAGACGATTTTACGCGATCGACGGTAGCTATAATAGTGAACAATTTTACAACGGCTTATGCATTGCTGTCTATGCGGCTGGATATGTCTGCTTTCATAAAGGTCAGCAGATTCGGATGAATTCATTAGACGATCCAATCATATTAGGTAAAGCATATTATCCACAAAATATTCTGATTACACGTCAAGACCATTTGTTTGCTATTTATGATGAGTTTTTAACTTTGCAACCAGTCAAAGATTTACTTGAGTTTTTAAATGAAGTTCCAGAGAAGATTTTTCCATACAAAAAAGAACAAATTTGCACTAACTTATCAACCTTACTAGGATTTTGTCAAGAAGTATTAGAGATAGCACTGGTTTTAGAAATTATTAATTTACCAGAAACAAAACCAGAAGATTTTATTTTACGAGATGGTACACTGCGACCTTTGCAATTAAAACAAGAATACTTAGTAAAATTAGGGAAATATGCTCATAAAAAGGGTATAAAAATAGTTGCTGTTACCAAGCAATCTCCTATCAAGATGGAGCTTTCCTACACATTTAAGCAGATTGATAACTACCTGCAAGATCAGCTCAAGTATGAGTATCCCTTTACAGAAACAGATCCGAAGCGGAAAAAGCTCTGTTGCTGGTTTGAGGTTCCTGACGTAGCTCTCAAGGCAGCATATCAAGGGGATATGTTTATTAAAAAATCTACTCGCGGAGGGCGAGGATTTGGGTTATTTTTTGCAGCTAGATTAGATTATGTTGAGAAGTTACAAAACTACGACTGGCTTATAGTAGATGCAAATATCTTTGATGCGATCCCGGGAATTGAATTAAACACCCTTGAAAGACATAAAACGGAGTTGGATATAATATTTAAGGAATTAACCCGCCTCACTCAAGAACATTATATTCTTGGCTATCCCTACCCACTGTGTGAAGTTCATAACTTTATATCATTAAAGAAAAATTTTAAAGAAGAAATAATAGCCCGTCTCAAGTACTCCCTTTATAGGGATCAAAGGATGGACAATGTTGATATTGAAAATCTTTTTCTGGATATGCATGAAAGATTTTAGGAGGAATTCTTATGGGAAAAGTTGACTTCGGTGTTCTTTACGGTCAGAAAACAACTGAAGATGCACTACTGATATATTCCTCTTATGAGGATGCTAAAGCTAGTCCACAAACTGGCGATTTTATTGTATTAACTCCAAAAGATGAGGGTAATACAAAATACCTCGCTAGGGTAGAGGCTGAAATATATGATGAAGATCCTATCTTTAAATCCCAGGATAAAACTTTAATCGCTGTACATTATGCTCGAATCGCAGAAAGAGAGCTTTCCGAACGAGACAAGCAAAAGATGTTCAGCTACACATATAAAGTGCGAATTTTAGGTACATTTACAGATAGTGGCTCTACGATCGCTTTCACAACGGCTGTGAGAAAACTCCCAACTGTTTCTTATATCGCAAGGCATTTAAATAAGCGTGAAATAGAATCAATCCTTAATAAAACAAATGAAAATGGTGCTGAAATTGGTTATCTCTGTGTAGGAGAAACAATTTTTGAAGATAAGGGACCTATCCTATTTAAAATTGACAAGTTGCGTAACAAACGCACGATGATATTTGCTCAATCAGGTTTCGGAAAAACCAATCTTGTTAAAGTGCTTCTCTACCACATGACTCGTGATACTTCATACGGAAAGCTGATTTTTGACTTGAACGGTGAATACTTTTTGCGTGGCACAGCTACATATCGTTTAGGAGATATAAATGAAGTGTCAATTCGAGATAATGTTGTTGTATATACCGATAAGAAACTACCAGAAGTTTATCAGAAGCAGAATCGATTTATTTCTGCTGGAAAAGTCGCTCTCAATATGCACAAGCATTTGGCAGTGGGTGACATATTAAGTTTTGGAGCTGGTTTCTCGGAAGTGATGAAATCTTTTCTTCTATATCTTGATGAAGACGGGATATCTAACTTTATTGAAAATATTGATGATTATGTTCAAAGTCCAAGTAATCTTTATAGGGATTTTTCCGACTTCTTTGGCGAACAAAAAAAAGACCCCAAGGGAAACGTTAAAGAAGATGTTTCTGCTCGAAAAACAATCATGGCAATTCGGAAAAGAATCCGCCATTTAATTGATGAAGGTAATTTACATTCTAGTTCGTCGAATCTTATAGAAGATGCATTCAAGTATTTGAAGCAAGGAAAGACGGTTATTATCGATCTATCTTTGAAAGATAATATGGATGCTAGTATTATTTCAACTATTCTGGTACGTAAACTTTTTAACAGTAACAAGGAAAAATTTACATCAGATGAACCAGAAGAAGTTGTCAATGCTGTCGTCTTTGTAGAGGAAGCTCAAAATGTTTTGTCTCAAGAATTTGTAAAATCAAATGCTAACCCATTTGTCAGAGTAGCAAAAGAAGGACGTAAATTTGGACTCGGCTTAGTTGCTGTTACGCAGCGTCCCTCTGCTATTTCTGACGAAATCCGAACTCAGGCAGAAAACTTTTTTGCTTTTCACATGGGTAATTCTGATGATATAAAAGCACTGGTGAAATCCAATATCAACTATGATGGAGTCATCTCAAATTTTATTCAACGTGAGACGATCGCAGGTAATCTATACATGGTTTCTTCGGATCAAGCCTTTGCCCTTCCCGTTCGAGTCAATGAGTTTGAAAAAATGGTAGAAGTAAAAGTTTATCGGGAGGCTAAACTCAAAGATTAATTTGAGACAGAAGTGAAATCTTACGAATTTTCAGATAGAAACGTGATGGAAGAAAAGCATAAACTAGCTCTTAAGCGAAAAATTCTTAAAAATCTAAAAAATTATGGAGTTATATGGAATGAAAAAAAGCACCAAGTTATTGTAGAAGACTTTAGAGAGGTTCAACGAAAATTAGCTCAACGGACAAACTCAAAAGGGCAAGAATATAGAAATAAAGTTCAAAAGTATCTTGCACAGCCATCAGATATTGATATATCTAAAATTAATCCTTATCTCGTTACAGTTGAATCTAGAGAAGAACACCAACGGCTTTGGGCATATGCTACATCTTATTGGTCTGTACCTGTTACAGTCGGTTATGGAAGGCGCATTCGTTACTTTGTCTTCGATCGTCATAATGATAAGTTGATAGGCATAGTTGGTCTTTGCGATCCCGTTATTGGTTTGGGTGTCAGAGATGATGAGTCTATCGGATGGACAAAAGATCAAAAAATACAGCGTTTGTACAACTGTATGACTGCATATATTCTTGGAGCAATCCCGCCCTATAACAAGATACTTGGTTCTAAGTTGGTTGCTCTTACTTTAATGTTTCCACAAGTTCGTAAGGACTTTTATCAAAAATACAAAAATAGCCCTTCTGTTATTACTGGAGAAAATAAAAAAGCTTATCTTATTTATATCGATACGTTAGGAGCATTTGGTAAATCAGCAATTTATAATCGTTTAACAAATTGGGAATTTATAAATTATACGAAAGGACAGAGTCATCTTCATATAACTGCCAACGGTAGCTGGGAATTAATTAGGCAGGTTGTGCCAAACGATGTTTTTGATACTTACGGATTTGGCGAGGGACCAAACTGGAAAATGCGTATTTTGAAAAGAGGGCTACATGAACTTGGATTATCTGAGGATATGCTTAGTATTGGATGGCAAAGAGGCTATTATCGTTGTACTTTAGCTGAAAATTGGCAGGAATATTTGTTGGGAGATACAAATCGGGTGAGCTGGAAAAGCTTTAATCAAAGAGATTTGGTGAGCTATTGGCACGAAAGATGGGTCACTCCTAGACTTGATATTTTACAAACTAATTTAGAGTTAGAACCTGAGAGATAGAGAGGCTGACTCATACTTAAGCTATGCCTAAGTTAGATCTTATCCACGATGCAGTAAAAAATGCACTGCTCAGGGATGGATGGTCGATTACAGACGACCCTTATGTAATTCAGTATCGAAGAACGACGTTGTACGCCGATCTCGGTGCTGAGCGTCCTATTGCAGCTGAACGAGATGGACAAAAGCTTGTTGTTGAAGCGAAAAGCTTTGTTGGTGCATCAAAAATACAAGATTTGAAGGAAGCTCTCGGTCAGTACGATATCTACCGCTATCTTCTGGAAGCAACAGCACCAGACCGCAAGCTTTACATTGCTATTAGTACAATTGCATATAATACATTTTTCACTCAGGATGTAATTCAACTCATTCTCAAGAGACATCAACTGCCACTCATTATCGTAAATATAGAAGCAGAGGAGATTACGCAATGGATAAATTAATTGAGTATCCCAAGCTAATTAAGCGTATTTTGACTGAGTATGTAGAACTGTGTAATCGCCATTCCAATCGAGGTATTGAGACATTTTTGCTCGTAGATGAGTCAAAGGCGCACTATATTTGGATGAATCTTGGTTGGCAGAATGGGGATCGTGTTACTGGAATGACAGTCTATGTTCGGATTCGTGATGGGAAATTCTGGGTTGAAGAGGATTGGACTGAAGACGGTATTGCAACTGACTTGGTTCGTGCAGGTGTTCCCAAAGAAGACATCGTTTTGGCATTTCACGAGCCTAAGATGAGACAGTATACAGATTTCGCTGTAGCGTCGTAGAGCAGTGTAAGCTAACAACGCATCACTCCTGGCGCGAAAACCTGGAAGCGCAAAATCTACTCCAAACTACTTGCTTCCGGTAAGTCAAATAATATAGTCGTCATGTAGTGTTCTGCCCACTCTACACCAAAGGCTTTTTCTAACACTCGGCGAGTTTTGTCATTTTGCTGCTGTTTTGTACAGTAATATTGTTGCGCGGCGAAAATTTCGGCTTGTTGCGTTTTAGAAACAGGTTGAGATGCGATCGCCTGGGTACAATGTATTTCTAAAAATCCTCGTACCATTGCCAAAAATTTCTCTTCTTCCTCTGGAGAACCAGGACGAATAAACGTGCAAAACGGTGAAAAGATATCTCCCCAAACCGGAAGTTCTCGGGGTTGAGAGAAATTCGGATTTGGTAAAGCAGAAAGTGCAGCAGTATAAGCAGATGGTAAAGTTCGGTCTCGATTTAAAGGCGATAAATCTGCGATCGCAGCACTAATTTGTCCCCTTCCTCCGACTAAGTCACAGCCAAACATGGGTAGAGCGTATTCTATGCGGGGAAACATGACGCAGTGCAAAATATCTAGCGTCGTTCCCACTTTCGCCAATTCTAGGTGTAGTTTGCGAAATTGGGGTGTTTGATAACAACGATTTTCAATTGTCAGTTTCTCTCCCTCCAATCTGCCTTCAACATAGCCCAACTCTGCGGGAATGACGTAGGGTGAAAGTTCTAAGTGGTTTTGCCAAACAGATTCGATCGCGTCGGCTAGTTGCCGAATTAGAGAGTGCTGTTGCGATCGCAGTGAAGGAGTAGAAGCAGGTGTCATGGAAAAATACTCAATACCGGACTGTGAATGCTGAATTCATCACTTACAACTCCTCATTCTATTACTCTATGTGGCTCGGAACTTAAAAGGCGATCGTATATCTGGCTGGAACAAACGTAAAGTTATCCAACGATAGATGCAGCTTCTCTCGAAGTTTCTGTAGCATAAACTACAGAAATGCAATTTTTACAGATTGCCGATCGACTTTTCTGAGTAAAGAGGGCAAAGGCAGTGCAACTAAATTCTCACAAACAACACAAAACCGCCGATAGAACCCATTCGGACTGGCTGAACAAAATTTATGACAATTCATTAGAGCAATGTCAACGCAATGGTTGGGTCAAGTTGCGAGAACTTCCCAGTACTTACAGTCATGATGAAGCATTGCTCCTGTGCCAAGTGGGAAAAGACGAGTGGTTAGCTTGGATTCCAGATCGTGGAGAAGCTGTACTGCACGCGGATCAATTTGAGGTGGATGGTAATTGGTAGTTGTTGGTTGTCGGTTATTAGTTGTCAGTCACTAATCTTTTGCAAATGTAGTTTTGACTTTTAACTTTTAACTTTTGACTTTTGACTTACCTATCCCAAAACTCCGTCACCTCATAACCAAGTTGCGATAGCATTTGGCGCAGTAGGGGCAAGCTGAGACCAATTACATTTGAGTGACAGCCTTCAATTTTATCGACAAATAGACCTCCGCGCCCTTCTAAAGCAAAAGCACCAGCACACTTGAGGGGTTCTCCGGTAGCAACGTAGGCTCTAATAGCGCGATCGCTCATTTGAGCAAAATAAACCCGCGTGACTTGAGTGCGGACAAGTATTTGTTGTTGCGGCTGGTCGATAATAGCATGACCTGTATACAGTTCCCCCACTTGACCGCTCATGTGCTGCCAACGGGCGATCGCGACTTCTGCATTCTCTGGTTTACCATGTATTTCTCCATTTAACAGCAAGACAGAATCACAGCCCACAATTAAAGCTGAATCAAATTGAGGTGCGATCGCTTCCGCTTTACAACGCGCTAAAGTTTCTACCAATTCAGTCGCATTCTCGGTTTGAATTTGAGACTCATCAAAATTGCTGACGCGCACAATTGGTTCGATGCCAACCATTTGTAACAAGCGCCGCCGCGCCGGAGAAGCGGAAGCCAAAACAAATTGTGGTAAACCCATGTCAGTTATCAGTTATCAGTTATCAGTTATCAGTCGGCTTCTTAGATGATCCCATTCCACGGTAGGATTGACTGTGATTTAAGTATGAATGTGAATGGATTGTATATGAAGCACTATTGGTCACGTCTACTTGCCCTGGTTTTGGTAGTCGTTATTGGTTTAATGGGCTGCTCTAGTGGCGGTGGGCTTTCTGGAGATTATCGTCAAGATACCTTGGATGTGATAGGTGTATTGCGCAACGCAATCGAACTACCGCAAGATGCACCGAACAAAGGCGAAATCCAAGCAGAAGCCCGCAAAAAAATTAATGATTTCGCCGCTCGCTATCAGCGTAATGGTAGTTTGACAGGTTTAAGTTCTTTTACCACCATGCGCACCGCTTTAAATTCCCTGGCTGGTCACTACAGTTCTTATCCTAACCGTCCTCTACCGGCAAAACTTAAGCAACGCCTGGAATTAGAATTCAAACAAGTAGAGATGGCGGTGGCTCGGGGAAATTAAGCTTAGTTACAGTCGCATATTTAAGAAATATGTATCTTTGCTGGTGGCAAGCAGGTTACTGCTTGCCAGTATTTTTTTACACAAATAAAGTAGGCGATCGCCTACCGGGAAACGGATAAAGGAAACATCAGTGGCAGAAATTCCGAATAATTACGAATTACACAGGACAAATTCCGAATTATTCTGAGTGATGGCAGCAACCAAAGGTCGAATACTAACGTCAAACTAAGTCGTAAGTTATGAGTCGTAAGTTGTAAGTGGAAGAGTTATCTTCTGCACTCTAGAACATAAAGTCAGCAAATTTAATCGTTTGTCAACTCTTTAAGGCTATCCATAATACTTTCTTAACTTCCGACTTCTGACTTCTGAATTCCTTTGTCCTATTTCTTGTTTTTAGGAATGTCCGATTGCAAATTAAGTCAATTAAAATTCTTGCAACTGCGCCTATTACAACGATACCTAGCGGCGATCGCCTTTACGAGTAGCTTACTGGTAATGAGCTTGGGGAACCATCCTGTAATAGCCCAAACAACTGCCTACTGTCAGGAATCAGAAGCAGTAAGGCAAGAGAAAGAAAGCTTACTTCAGAAAGCATTACAAGGTGACACAGAGGCGCAAAACCGCTATAAACAGCTAATAAACCAACAAGCACAGCAATTAGCAGAGTGCCGCGATCGCACTCCGCCTCAACATCAAGCGATCTGGTTGCGCCTTTATCCCTGCGATACTCAGCCAGGGGTATTAGACAAGATTATGGATCGGATTGTCAGCCGAGGCTATAACTACGTTTACATCGAGACATTTGCGGATGGGCAAGTCCTATTACCCGCATCGGCTAACCCGACAGCATGGCCCGCGATGGTGCGTACCCCTGGCACGGAAAATACAGATTTACTCGCTGAAGCTATTCAAAAAGCCCACGAACGAGGCTTGAAAGTCTACGCTTGGATGTTTATGATGAACTTCGGCTATTCCTACGGGCAACGTAGCGATCGCCAATCGGTATTAGCCAGGAACTTTAAAGGCGATACGAGCTTAAATGTTGTAGATAACGCCAGTCAAGTATTTATCGATCCTTACAACGTCCAGGCAAAGCGCGACTTCTATCAGTTGGTGCAACAAGTGGTACGCCGCCGCCCTGACGGAGTCTTATTTGACTACGTGCGTTATCCACGCGGTTTGGGTGGTGCTTCTGTAGTCTCTAAAGTACAAGATTTATGGATTTATAGCGAAGCAGCCCGTCAAGCTTTAGAACAACGGGCGTTGAACAAAAAGGGGCGAGAACTGATTAAACGCTATGTTGCTAAGGGTGCATTGTCAGCCTCAGATGTTGATGAGGTCGATAAGCTTTATCCCGATGAAGGAGAACCACTTTGGCAGGGACGCACTCTACCCACTCAAGAGGAGAAAAAAGTGTTACCGAGTGCTGCGGCGCGTCGTCCGCTGCTACAGTTAGAGTTATGGCGGTTGAGTGTAGCCCATGCCCTACAAGGAATTCTCGATTTTGTCGCCTTGGCAGCTTCACCAGTACAACAACAGGGAATACAGACAGGGTTAGTGTTTTTTCCTGATGGCAACCAAGTTGTAGGTGAGGGGTATGATTCCCGCTTACAGCCTTGGGATCGGTTTCCTACCAGTGCAGAATGGCATCCCATGTCCTATGCTGCTTGCGGTAATGCCGATTGTATTGCGGCTTTGGTGCAAAGAGTGTTTAAATACGCGCCACCTGAAGCTAAAGTTATTCCGGCGATCGCTGGTACATGGGGACAGTCTATCAGCAATCGCCCCTCTCTTGAAGCTCAAATGAGCGCGATCGAGCGTGCTGCACCTCAAGTTAAAGGAATTAGCCATTTTGCTTTTTCTTGGCAAGAACCGGAAATTGAAAATTTGCGGAAGTCTTGTCGCTGGAAATAGTTATATCATCAGGTGGGCATTGCCCACCCTACACTTAAATTTCATGCTATAAATTTAGTGCGAGTTGTTCGCAAATTGAATCAGAATAAGTGTAATTTTGAAATAACTGAAAAGCTTTTCGATCGAGTGCGGTTAAGAGTTTTGCACTGAGGTCTAGACGATTCATCCAGTGTAGTGTTTTCGATAAAGCTAAATGCTGCCGCATGGAGATATCAATGTCATTACTATTTAATTGAATAACGCAAATCCTTCCAGTGATACGATGATGAGCGATCGCATGGGTAAATTTTCCTGGTAGTTGAAGCGGTTGCCAACGATCGAGCTTTGATAATTGATGAGCGATCGTCAAAGGAAAGCCAATCGTTTTGGCTAAAAAACCATCTGTTCTTTCTCCAATTGCCAAAGTATCGGTTTGTCGATGCCAAAAAATTAGCACGAATAATTCCGTATCTACTAAAACGCGGCGGGGTTTTTTAGGAGGACAAATTTCAATACAATTGTTAGCGTAAGCCAAACATTGCATTTGTAAAGGACAAATATCGCAACGGGGTTTCGTTTTTCGGCAGATTGTTGCACCCAACTCCATCATCGCTTGATTAAAATCACCAGGACGATCGCTAGGAATGACTTGCGTGAGATAATCTTGAATGCGCGATCGCCCTGCTGTATTCCACACATCTTGTAAGGCTAGCAAGCGACTCACCACCCGGATGACGTTACCATCAATACAAGGAACTTTTTCGTTCAAGCAAATACTAGCGATCGCGGCAGCAGTATAATCGCCACAACCTGGAATTTGCAACCATTCGCGATAAGATTGGGGAAAACGACCGTTGAGGCGGTTGACGATGAACTCTGCACCTTTTTTCAAGTTTCTCGCTCGTGCGTAATATCCCAATCCAGCCCAGAGTCGGTGTAGTGTCTCTTCATCGCAGTTGGCTAAATCGTCTACCGTAGGCAGTTGTTGAACAAATTGAGCAAATTTAGGTAAGACAACGGCTAGAGTCGTCTGTTGGCTCATAACCTCGCAGATCCAAGTATGATAAATATTGACCTGCTGTCGCCACGGTAGCGGTCTGCGATCGCGATCGTACCAAGTCAGGAGTTGTCTTATACCTCGAGCCTTTAACACTTTTTTCACATAAGTTAGGTAGATATTTACGTTGGCTTTACCTAAAACCTAAATTTAAAGATTATTCTATGGTTATATACAGAAGATAACTAGTTGAAACTCTATAACTTAACCAGCATAGCGCCTGTAGAAGACAATTCTCCAGGCGCTATAGCTATTTTGCTTGATGGTGCTTCCTGTATCAGTTATCAGTGGTCGGTTGTCAGTGAGTTAGGCAGGTAGCGATAACTCTATTAATAACTGCTTGCTGCCGATTATTAACTGGTTACTGGTCACTGGTTACTGGTCACTGGTTACTGGTCACTGGTCACTGATTAAAAGCCAGCAAAGTTATAGCCAACACCAATTTGAATACCTACTTCTGTATCATCTAAAAAGCCTACGTTCGCACCTACGTTAGCTGTAAATTGCTCACCTATTGGTACATCTACACCAGCAGTTAACATTGGTCCTACATCGCTATCATCTCCCGTAGAAATACCCAAACCACCGCCGACATAGGGTGCAAAAATCGAACCAGCTTCCGAACCTGTATCGATTCCTGTAGGTTGCAAGTTAAAGTCGTAGGTCACAGGAATCAAGATGGTTGTATTGTCCCCAATGATGACTGACGGACGTGCAGAGACAGCATTGGTTAATCCGATTTTACTGATGACGGTGAAGTTAGTGTCACCTAAAGCTGTACTACCGTCTATCCCAATATTCGCTCCCACGCCTACGTAGCTAGAACCACCACGGGTAGACGATCCTGGTTCAATTGGATCTGGATTAGTTGCTGGTGGTTCTGTTGGGGTAGTTGGTTCTGTAGTAGGAGTCGTTGGATCTGTAGTGGGAGTAGATGGTTGAGTGCTGGGATACGTTGGATCTGTAGTGGGAGTAGATGGTTGAGTGCTGGGATACGTTGGATCTGTAGTGGGAGTAGATGGTTGAGTGCTGGGATACGTTGGATCGGCTTGTGCGATCGTGTTAACTCTCAATCTATCCTTCAAAGCAGCAGCAGAAGTAGAAATTTTAGGGTTTGCAGTTTGCGCTGATGCTGGCAGTTCGCTTGCAACTGCTACAACAGTTGCAAAACTAAACACAATGGCAGTCGAATGGAAAAATTTAACATTCATTTTTGTCATCCTCACATACGATTTGCTTTTTTTGGAGTCTATTACACGAATTTCTGCACCAGATTTGGCACTCCCAGCAGAATTCTAATCGTCTTTTACTGGTAAACTTGCGCTTTGTATAGTTAGTCCTAAAGCTCGCATATCTACCTTAGGTTAGACTTAGGTTAGAAAAATTAATTCTCAGAAGTTATGTTTGATTTCTGCCTTTTGTAGTTTTAGCTCAGAAAAATGATAAAAATTTGTCGTTACGTCTATTTTTACCAAAAAACTTTAATTTTTGTTGGATTAAGAGCAACTATATATCAATAGTGGTAACAAGCAAAAATTAGAGTATTTCTAAAGAGATACTCAAAATAAAATCAACTCTACTTAAGTTAGAAAATTTAATCTTGTAACTCTGATTATTTGTCTATCTTACGTTAGATAAAATTTTTTTAATTATATAGCCACAAACCAGCACTCGCACTCTAAACGTGCCTCTGAAAGCGAGAATAGGCACAGGCGATCGCTAATAAATACTACAAGTGAAAATATAATTGAGGAACTAAGCTTTAAGCAGTCTATCTAGCAAAGAATTAATCGAACGCTTGATTTGATGCCTGCGTTTCCAATTCTGGAAGGCTTTTTCATACTCCTCGCCTTGAATCTGTGACTTATTCCATACATCAAGACCCAAAAGAAAACTTAAAGATAATAAGATATAGAGCGACCAAGACAGACCACCGCCACTGACCAGATCTAAAAGGATAAAAAAGATATTAACTAAACCATAGTTACCAAATCTTTTTTGCAACTTTTTCCGTCTATCCAGATTAAATTTCTGCCGTTCTTGACTATCAGATTGCTGAGTCAACCACTCTTGTTCTGCTAATTGCAGACATTCTGGGGAAATTTCTAATTCAGCGGCAATTTCTAATAATTGTTGGCGAGAAAATTCTCCTTCATAGGCTTGACGAGCGATCGCTATTTGGAGAATTTGTTGAATATCTTCTTGGTGATAAGTCTGCACTAGCTTGTTGTCAACCACTGTTTTCATCTCACCTATGCCTTTCCCAGAAAATTTTGACTCAATCCAGATAGCTTCACTGTTTCTATGATAATTCGGAATTCAGTGAGTTGTCGTTGGTCGATGAGTCGTTAGTGGCGTTTTAGCAAGGTGGCTGGTGACTGGTGTTTTTTCCTCTTTGCTAATCACCAGTCACCAACTACTATTTACTCTTGCGGTGGTTTTGGACGTTTGGTCGGTTTGGGAATCGGGGCTTTAGGTACGGGTTTTTGAGGCATGGGTGTAGAGCCATCAGTCTTACGGACGGGACGTGGGGTCTCGAATTTACTTCTACCTCCACCTTTGTTATATCCTCCTCCCGATCGCGCGCCGAAGGGTTTTTTCATCGGTTTTCGGAAGGGTTTAGGCAAAGTAGCGATCGATGTACCTTCTTGTACGACGAGATCGTCAGCTTGTCTGAGAACGTGAAACTCCCAAAACTGACCTACAGCTTTTGTTTTCAGCACGCCCTGAAGATTGACTTTAAAAAACTTGGGTCGATCTGATTCTTTACGTGGCGCTTGCTTGATTTTCACGACCAGCCGACTATCCCCCGCAGACTGAAAAACGACTTCACCGCGTACAGAAAAATAACCATCTTCGGCGTTGTCGATTGGTGCAGAATCCGCTTCTGAGGGTGCTGCTTCGCTGGTGGGAGCTTCTTCTGGGGTTGGTTGCTTTGCTAGGGTTTCTGGTTCCCAAACTCCGACAATTTGAAGGTGCAATTGATTATCTTTTTGTCCTGTGCGCGGGTAAACCACCCACAGGTGTTCTGCCTCTAAATCTATGTGCTTTCTCACTAAGCTAATAATTCGCCCTAGCAGTACGGCTTGCAGTTGAGTACCATCATGCGCCAGTAATGTTCCTTGCGTGAATTGTTCGGCGCTGGCTTGATAGCGACCGCGTACTAGACCAATGGCACGATACTGCATTGGTTCGCTTGGGGGTGGAATTGGCTGCTGGCGGTTTGCTTGGTTTTCCTCTGCTACAGTCTCGGTTGGAGGCTGTTGAGAATCGGAATCGGAAACTTGGGAAGACGGAATCAGGTCGGAATTCATAAAAACTCCTTAGCGGCGGAGACAAATCCCATTTGGGACTATTTTTATCCTGCTGCTCGCAAATTCGAGCGGCGGATAATTTAAGTTACGTTTTGTATGCTGTCGGCAAGCGTAGCTCATTGGCAAGAAGTAAACTAAGCGTGAGCGCAGCATAACATATCACTACAACCCCAATTGGTTGTGATGTTACCCTAGATCGGAAAATCGCTATTTTACAAAATCTGCACTCGTGCAGGCAACTAGGTAAATTAACCCCCTTTCGCTCGGCAACGAGCAATTAGCATTCTGAATGTTAGCTTTTAAGATATGGAAGTAGAGTTCAAAGCGATATCGTGTCACAGCCATCCCGCAGTCGTTGGTTCATCAATCTCGTCTTGGCGCTAGGAGCCGTTTTCTTTATTGGGGCTTCGATGTTACCCCTGTTAGAAGGCATAGTCAAAGATAGTCAGCCAGCGCAGGAAGCTACGCCCACTGCTAGCCAGACAGCGCGATCGCAATCTTCATCTCCACTGGTGAATCAGGCACAAGAGTACGAACTCGTTCTAAAACAGGAGCCAGATAACCAAGCAGCACTGAAGGGATTAGTAGAAGTTCGCGTCCGCCAGAGAGACTTTCAGGGTGCGATCGCCCCTTTAGAAAAACTGATTGCTCTCAACCCCAATGAAGGTTTATATCACTTGGTATTGGGTCAAGTTTATGCTGCCCAGAAAAATAGCGATCGCGCCAATGCCGCTTTTGACCGGGCGATGCAAATCGACCAGAAAGATTATCGTCCTGTTTTAGGCAAGGCACTGCTACTTAAAGAACAGGGTAAGCCAGAGCAAGCTAAGCCCTTGTTCGAGCAAGCTGCTGCCCTTGCACCTAGTCCCTCAGAAAAAGAGCAAATTAACAACTTGGCTAATCCTCAACCCACCCCTGCTCCCGCAGTTCCCCAGCAAAAACAAAAGTAAATTTTAATTATTCTTTACTTGCGATCGCAAAAATCAATTTATTTGGCTATGGTGGATTGACTTTCAATCTGCGATCGTGATATCTATTATTTAGAATAGAAATATTATTTATTTTTTTGAAACACTTACGCTTCGATTATTAAGAAAACCCTTTTGGTTAAAGCAATAGTATCATCAAAAAAGTAAAAATACAAGATTTTTCCAGCTTAAATTTTTCTGGCAGTATTACACCCTTGCAAAGAGATTTAGTTAAACGCAGACAAGGGTAGTGCAGTTACGCTCTATAAGTTTCTTAACGCTTGTTTTACATCAAGATTGTATTTGCGCAGCAGCCCAAGCTGGAGCAGCTACGAGGCTTACTTTATTTGACTTTTAGCTTTTGACTTTTGACTTACTTATCAGTAGCCAAACGGTAGTACGCATGTATAAAATATTGCATAGCATTCATTTGTACTAGCATGATAACAGAATCAAATATGAGTGACGTGCAGGAGCCGATAGTAACTGCTGCGCCAGAGATTAGGCAAATTATCGAGCGAGTCTGTCAACTAGAGAAAAATAGACTAGACCGAAAAAGCCAAGGTCATATTAATGACGATATTGTGAAGATTATCAAAGAAGAGGTGCAGTAATGAAGCTCACTTCTATCCAATTATGTAATTTTCGCTCTTTTTATGGGAAAACACCAGAAATAATCTTAGCGACTGGAAGCGAACAAAACACTACAATTATTCATGGAAACAATGGTGCGGGAAAAACGAGTTTATTAAATGCCTTTACGTGGGTATTGTACGAGAGATTTAGTGCAGCTTTTGCTTCTGTCGAGCAATTAGTAAATAAACGCGCGATCGCCGAAGTACAATTAGGTGCAGCAGTAGAATGTTGGGTAGAAGTCAGTTGGGAACATGAAGGAAAACGTTACCGCACTAAGCGCAATTGTCGAGTTTATAAAAATGAATTAGATATAGATGCAGGTAAAAGCGAATTATTTATGTATGTGTCTGGAGATGATGGACGTTGGTATATTCCACCAGAACATCCAGAGGAAATTATTCATCAAATTCTTCCCAGTAGTTTACATCAGTATTTCTTTTTTGATGGCGAACGCATCGAGCAAATTGTTCGTTCTGATAAAAAAACAGAAATTGCTGAAGCTACTAAAATGCTTCTGGGAGTTGAAGTCTTAAATCGCGCAATTCGGCATTTAGGAGAAGCAAAGAAAACTCTAGATAATGAGTTAAAAGCAATTGGGGACGGCGAGACACAAAAACTACTTAGGCAGCAGAGTAAAGCCGAGAAAGAAATAGAGCGAATCAAGCGTAGGCAAATAGAAATCGAGCAAGAATTAGAGTATCAAGATACGCTGAAGAAAGAAACGAGCCATTATCTACGGGAACTTAGTGCGGCAAAGGAATTACAAGAAAGACGGCAGGAGTTAGAGCAACTGAAAAAGACGAATCAAGATAGTCTTAAACAAAGCCGAGAACTTTTAAAAAGAGCTATTTCTACGAAAGGATATACAGTACTTTTATCAGAAGCCACAAATCAATTTCGATCTATAGTTACGGAATTAAAACAGCGAGGAGAATTGAAGGCAGGAATTTCGCGGGAATTTATTAGCGATTTACTGAGTTCCCAACGTTGTATTTGCGGTGCAGATTTACATGCAGGAGATTTCGCTTGCGAAAGTGTGAAAAACTGGTTAGAAAGAGCAGGTTCCTCTACTGTAGAAGAGACAGCTATTCGCATGAGCGTACAAGTAGATGAAATTGATAAACAAGCACCTATCTTCTGGGAAGAAGTAGATAGAGAGCAAGCTAGAATTCAGCAATTAAGACAGACAATTTCACAGATAAAAACTGAATTAGATTCTATTCAGGAACGATTGCGTAAAGATCCAAGTGAAGAAATTCGGAGTTTGCAAAAACGTGTAGATGCGATTGAAGTAAAAATCAGAGAAATAATCCTAGAACAGGGAGCAAATCAACAGCAGATCGTTAATTTTCAAGCCGAAGCTGAGAATTTAGCTAAGCAAATTATCAAACAAAAATACAATGAAGAAAGACAAATATTAGCTCAAAGACGAATTGCTGCTACTCAGGATGCGATCGAGCGTTTAGCTGAAGTGCGATCGCGACAAGAACAACAGTTTCGCTTACAGTTAGAAAAACGAGTTCAAGAAATATTTCGAGAGATTTCTTTTACTCCTTATATTCCTAAAATTAGCGATCGCTATGAACTAACATTAGTAGAAAATACAATTGGGATAGAAATGCCTGTAGCTGCTTCTACAGGAGAAAATCAAATTCTCAGCCTTTCTTTTATCGGCAGTATTATTGACAGAGTGCGGGAATGGAGCGAGAAGAAAATGCTAATGGTTCCCGATACTAGCACTTTTCCAATCGTCATGGATTCACCTTTTGGTAGTTTGGATGAAATTTATCGCCGTCAAATTGCTAAAACTATTCCTAAATTAGCAAATCAATTGATTGTTTTGGTGACAAAAACTCAATGGCGAGGGGAAGTAGAAGCAGAAATATCAAGCAGAATTGGGAAGCAATACGTGCTGACTTATTATTCTTCTAAACCTGACTGTGAAGAGGATTCTATTAGTATTGGTAGCAGGCGTTATCCTTTAGTTAGGCAGAGTCCGAACGAGTTTGAATATACCGTAGCAGTAGAGGTAGAGGACAATGGCTAGTTCGTCTCCTACACAGAATTTTGTGGCAGATACTTGGGTGAAAGCTACCTGGGAAGAATTTATGGCAATAGCCGATAACCCAGAGTATGAGAAAGCTAATTTTTATTACGATCGCGGTTACATGAGGATTGAAATACCACCAATTGGTTCTAGCCACAGCCAGGATAATAGCATTGCTCATAATGTAGCGAGTTTGTATGCCACTGTTAAAAATAGTAGAATCAAAAGTCTAATTAATTGTAGTTTTTGGAGAGCAGGTATTAGAGAATTTCAACCGGATTTAGCTTTTTACATTGGTGCAGAATTTAGATTTCCACCGCGTTCCAACTCACCGATTAATTTAGACGAATTTCCACCACCTACTCTAGTCATAGAATTAAGTGCGACTTCTTTCAATGATGATATAGGACGCAAACGATTAATTTACAAACCCGCAGGAGTCAGAGAATATTGGGTAGTTGACGTGAATGCTGGAGATATTATTGCATTTAGAATTTTTCAAGGAAGTAGTGGAGAAATTCAAGAATCTAGGATATTACCTGGATTAGAGATTGCTTTGGTTAAAGAAGCATTACAACGCAGTCTAACTCAAGATGATGGCGAGATTACCCGTTGGTTTTTGCAGAGTTTTAGTCAAAATTAAATGCGATCGCATCTCATTCTCAAGGTTGAGGATAAAGTTATGATAACAACAGAATTGCGTTTGTGGACTGTAGATGAATATCATCGCATGATCGAAGCAGAAATTTTGACAACAGAAGATCGAGTTGAATTAGTAGAAGGTCAAATTATCCAATTAAATAGCGATCGCACTTTAAAATCACGTATTTACGCTCAAGCTAGGATTGCTGAATATTGGATTATAGATGTAAATGTGCGACAGGTTTACGTTCTGCGAGAACCAGGAGAGGAAACTTATCAACAGGAGATAATTTTAGATGGAAATGCTAAATTGTCACCGTTAGCTTTTCCTGAAATTGAGGTGGAGGTAAGTCAAATGTTTTTGTAATTGGGGGTGCGATCGCATTTTTGAGGAATTGTAAAGATATAGATAAATTGTTGAGTTAAGATAACTAGGAATTAGGTACTGGCAGAATGGTAGAAACTGGTAGGATTAGAGTTGCTAAAGATAAAGCCGAATTAGTGAAAGCCTTAACAGCAGCAGACGGTGCGACGGGTCCATTTCCAACTTATGCTGATGTCATTGTATTTGCTGCTGCTTTAGGTGCAAAGCACAAAAAGCGCGTTCCTTTGGGAGAGGTTTCTAAAAAAGAACCAGCACCGATTCCTCAAGAACAATTTTTAGTCAGAGGGTATGATGCAGTAATAAATTTAATTGCGGTTAATGAAACCGAAGAATTAAAAATTTTGTCCTTGACGGAAAATCATACTAATGAGAACCGTAACGATATTTTTGAAGAGTATGTTAACGGTGGACTGGAAATGTTACAGATAGAACTACGAGGTGCAGTTGATTATACAGAAAGGCTTCTACTAATTCTTATTTCTGAAGTAGTGAGGCAGAAAAAAGAAGAAGAGGAATTCGATTTAAGCAAATTCCTCCCGCAAATGTAAGTATTATTCAATTTTAATATTCAATTTTAATAGCTCATGTCCAGCCCAGTTCCATTTTTACAATCTTGACTGCTGTTGATATGACACCTGTACCAAATGATATTTTGTATGGTTTAGCTGGATTTTTAGGTTTTGGATCTAATCTAACAATATTATCTCTCCAAACGCTATTACTTCTTGACCAGTCAATTTCAGCTAACCTCAATATCATGGCTTCATTGAAGTGATTGCTTGACCGATCGTAAGTAAAGTTCAGCAAACGTCCTACTATCTCCAAACCATAACTTAAACCTATAATGTAATCTTCTTTAAAATTCATAACTTCATCACTTGTCAGTTGCTCGAACTTTTTCTCAGCTATTAGTTTGGTAGCAGAACAGTTTGAAAAAAATAGATTGAAGGCTACAGCCAAAGCTTCAGCAGAAGTTTCGACATCGTACTCTAGAATCTCATCGTCAGGATGATCTACAAATGCACAACTAACAGATTTTGCTATGTAATTAGTTGTGTAAATTAATTTATTTTTTACTCCAACAGATGCTTTAATTTTTTCGGTTTTTCCTTGAAACATCATCACTCTATCTAATAAGTTTTGAGTGATGCCATCTCTTCCTAAAAACTCCCCGTAAGAAACTAAAAGAGACTTAGCTAGAGGTGCTGATTGAGCCATGTCTCTAAAATCTGTTTGACATTGGCGATCGCTGTCTTCTAAAACTAAAGTAATTGGAAATTCATCATTTCCAATTAAATGTCGTTCTGCACTCAATATTAACTCCTGCATAGCACGAGTTCGGTGCTGTCCATCTGTAATATCTAAAGCAACGTCATTTGGAATAGCTACTAGACACACTCCTGCACCTAACTCAATAATTGTAATTTTTTCCCTGGCTACATTTGCTGTCAATGTACCTAAAACCCAAGGTTTGCCAATCCGCGCACGATCTAAAACATACTTTTTAATTTCATCTGCATGACCTTTTATTACCGGGCGATTTTTACCTGAATTTGGATCGTTATCAGTAGCAGGTTTCGCTTGAAGAAGAACAGGTAAGTCTCCAGCAGGAACATTAATTTGTAGCATTTCCCGCTTCCCTTGATGAAAAATTAATCCTGGATAGCACCGATACTTGCGACGGTACTTTGAGTAGTACGATTCAAGCAGAGGGTCAAGCGGCTGGTTTGATTCGGATTGAGAGTTATTAGTATTATCCTCTTGCATATTTACCACAAAGTATTTATATAAATTAGCAAAGGTCAGCTAATATAATATGCAATTGTTTGAGAATGTGGCATCGGTGAAAACTACAATGAAAAAAAATAAGTGTTTGTGTTAATTCAGAACCGAGGGAAGTCCTACTTCTTTGGGTTCGACAAACTGACCATCAAAACCTACAGTTTTATCCTCCACGCTTCTTGCATCAGCCAAAGTTTTTCGCAGTTCTGCCCGTTCCATCCGATCCTCAATTCCACCCAAAATATAAACTAGTAATTTCGCCGCTAAATCTTTCCCAGCAACTTGCACTCGCTTCTTATTTGGGTTATATAAAACGCCATACCAAAGAGACTGCGGATACTCCATGTTGCTAAATCCGCCTTCCAAATCAAATTTTCGCAACTTCTTAAAAATCTCTTTCAACTTAAACCCTTTCTTGAAAACCAAAACTCCCAAAGCTTGCGCCAAAGCTACTTGACCTACAGGACGGAACAGCATATTTCCTTCACCCCCATCCTTTTCAAAATTGAATCGCCGCAGGCTAGGTGTATCTTCATCCTCCAATAATTTGTAACTGGGAAGAGTTGCCAAACAATCGAATAACTGCCAAAAATCAGAAATTCCTGCCTCAAGTTCCTTCTTCTCTGGGCGCATGGGAATTAATCCTTTTTCCCACGGTTTCCAATGCGGAAACTTCTGCCCTAAATAGCGTTCTGACATATCTTTGAGGGCTTGCAGCGTCGTCAGAACCGTTGACTTACTGGCGATTGTCGCACTATTCCAATTAATACGCGGCTTTCGGTTCAATCGTTGTTCCAATAATGGATGACTTACAGCAATCTTTCTTGCCACAATCGAAAAGCCATCATCTTCATTCAACTGGGCTAACTGACCTTTCGTTAGGGGTGCAGCCATCAAATTGACATGGACAAAAATAGACCTTACCCGTCGCCTTGCTGCTTCGCGGGTTTCCCCAGCTGCAACAGCACAGATGAACTCGATACCAATTTTTTCTTGAGGGATGTCCTGCAAATTGTTAGAGACGAGATTATTCGCGTCTTGACTATGAGATTGTTCTACTAAATCGGCTAGCTTGATGGAAGTGCCATCAGGAGATTTATCTTTGCGATAGCGTGGGAGTTGACCAGTTTTCAGCAACTCCATTAGCCCCTGCGCCCCCATCAGCCGATGTTGTCCATCCAGGGCGTATATGGTGACATCCGCCTCAGCAACATTTAGTAGACCAACCTTGCCTTCTCGATCTAGCGTGATAAAATCTGTAGTCGATGTGATCGCTTTACCGTGGCTATCCCACTCAGCAGCTTTGGGATTATCTACCCAAGGTTGGCTAATCACCACCAATACAGGTGGGAACTTATGATGCTTCCGCGTGGCTAAATACTGTGTTAACGGGAGTTGTCGCGACCAATCCAGAGGACGCTGCTGAATTTCATCGATAGTGTCTGCGTCAATCTCGATATTGTCAGTTTCAGGATTATATTTTTGTCGCAGTAGGGGTAAAGCAGAGGCAAAATGTACCCGACTGGCAAACCACTCCAGCGTCACAGAACCTACATAAGCCTCAGTCCCGCCCATTTCTGTCTTCTGCACCAGTATTCGATCCTGCTGCTGCAAAAACTTATCCAGCAGGGTTGTCAGAGTTTGTTGTTCCTGAGTTTCTCGTTTCCCCATACTTTGCACCTAACGACGGTGATTCTAGAGTCCGCCTTCGCGGACTTTGCCTGTGTAGACGCGAATTCTATTCGCCCGTAATCTTTGCTACACTATCTTTCATTGCCGTTTTTTTCACCCTTGCATCAGTGCATAGGTTAATTTCTTAAAAGAACTTGGCTCTATTGTCAAGTTTTTAAAAACTTTTAAATGATAGTTTTTAAAAACCTCTAGACCTTACAATACTATAGTTAACTACTAGAAATTCGCGTAGCAGATTTGGTTTGTGTGGTTCTGTGACTTATAATCGCACCCATACTCGTCCGTATTTCCAGAGGTAGGGAGGATGACAATAGCGAATCAGCCAGACCAAAAAAATTAGCCAGCACGTAATGTAGCAGAGTTAGTCCAAGAGATCGAGCTACTGACGGCTGAAATACAAGAATTGTATTGTTCTGATGCGATACCCTGGTGTGTTGGCTACAGTGGTGGTAAAGATTCTACTGCTACTTTACAATTAGTCTGGAATGCGATCGCTTCTCTGCCAATTGAAAAGCGTACTAAAGCCATTCATGTAATTACAAATGATACTTTAGTAGAAAATCCTTTAGTTTCTAGTTGGGTGGGTAATTCTTTAGAACAGATGAAGGTTGCTGCTAAAGACCAACAAATGCCAGTTGAACCCCATCTGCTTCACCCTGCTACCAAAGATACTTTTTGGGTAAACCTTATCGGCAAAGGTTATCCAGCACCGCGCAACCGATTTAGATGGTGTACGGAACGCTTGAAGATTCAACCCGCTGATAGTTTCATTCGTGCAGTTATTCGGTCTAGTGGTGAAGTAATTCTTGTCCTGGGTACGCGCAAAGCTGAAAGCGTAAAGCGGGCGGCTAATATGGCAAGACATAGAGAGTGGCGGGTACGCGATCGCATCAACACCAACCCCAATAGACCTAACTCACTAATTTATTTGCCAATTGAAGACTGGCGTACAGATGAAGTTTGGCTATACCTCATGCAGTGGCAAAACCCTTGGGGATATAGCAACAAAGACTTATTTACCATGTACCGAGGCGCGACAGCAGATAACGAATGTCCCCTAGTTGTCGATACCTCCACTCCCAGTTGTGGCGATTCCCGCTTTGGCTGCTGGGTTTGTACGATGGTGAGTAAAGATAAATCAATGGAGGCAATGATCCAAAACGATGAAGAAAAAGAATGGATGCAGCCTCTATTAGATATCCGCAATGACTTGGATGTACAAGACGGTCGCGATAAAAGAGATTTTCGCCGAATTTGGGGTGAAGTGCAACTATTTGAACGCAATCACAATGGCGAACTCTCAGTTGAACCCATACCTGGTCCCTACACTAAATATTGGCGAGAACATTGGCTGAGACGAGTTCTAGAAGCACAAACCCAAGTTCGCTGTACTGCACCAGAAAATATGCGTGATATCACCCTAATTACTACTGAAGAATTAAGCGAAATTAGAAGAATTTGGCTGGAAGAGAAACACGAATTTGATGATAGCTTACCTCGTATTTATGCAGAAGTGACGGGCGAAAGTTTCATTGATATTCGTCCTGGTGCAGATTATAGCCTTTTGGGTAGCGATGAATGGAACGTGCTAGAAGAAATTTGTGACGGGGATGCCATGCATTTAGAATTAATGGCAAAGCTTCTCGATACAGAACGTCAATTTCGCAAAATGGCAAGGCGTGTAGGTATTTACGACGCGCTAGAGAAATGTTTTAAAAGTAGTTCTCGCTCTCAAGATGAAGCAATTAAAAATGCTCATTTCAAGCGAGATTTAAAGGATGCTGTTGGTAAAGGCGATGTCGATAAGGTAAAGCAGCTAACTTTAGGGGATGCAGTGGATGTAGAGGACGATAAGCCGATGAGTTGGGGGAATTTTAAGTTTAAGAAATGATTTTACTCGAACTCGTATTACAAAACTTCGGTCCATATCAAGGCACGCAAGTCATCAACTTAAGTCCATTTAGTGAAGCTGAAACTGAGAATATCTCACGCCCAATTCTCCTCTTAGGTGGAATGAATGGGGGTGGAAAAACAACTTTAATGGATGCGATTCGCCTCGCACTTTATGGACATCGCGCTCAATGTTCTACCAGAGGTAGTTTAAGCTATAGTGACTTTCTAACTCAGTGCGTTAATAGCCATACGTCACCAACTGAAAAAACTCGGATTGAATTAGCTTTCGGACATATTGAAAATGACAAACCTGTAGTTTATCGAATCGTTAGAACTTGGGAGAAAAACCCTAAAGATGGCAAGGATGTTTTGGGGATTTTGAACGATGACGAATGGCTAAATAGTGGTTTAGTTAGCATCTGGGACGAATATATTGAAAACTTACTACCTCTAGGAATTTCTAATTTATTTCTATTCGATGGCGAACAAATTAAAGAATTAGCAGAACAAGAAACACCTCCACTTGTGGTAGTTGAGGCTATTCGCGGATTGTTGGGATTGGAGTTGTCGGAACGATTAGCGGTAGATTTAGAAATTTTAGTCAATCGCAAACGCAAAGAAATAGCTGATGCAAAGGATGTAGTCAATTTAGAAGAAATAGAAGAAAAATTGAAGGTATTGCAAGATAAACAAAATGCAGAAAATTTACAGTTAATATCTTTGCAAGACGACTTAACATTAGCAGAAAAAGAACAGCAAGAAACATTTAACAAATTTCTCGCTGAAGGTGGTAAAATAGCAGCCGATCGCAGCCAATTAGAACAACAGCATCAAACCAAAAACGCAACCGCAGAAACAGCGCGTCAAGCTATGAGAGAATTAGCATCTGACGTGTTACCTCTTGCTTTAATTACACCACTCCTAGAACAAGCGCGATCGCAAGCAGAAACTGAAATAAACCGAGCGCGATCGCAAGTAGCACAAGATATATTATTAGAACGAAACCAACGTTTATTAACACAAATTTCTAACATAAATATTACAGCGGAACAATTAGATAAAATCAAAATATTGCTCGAACAAGATGTAGAGACGTTCCATGGAACGTCTCTACAAGAATCTTCCTGGTTGCAAAGCGATCGCGAAACGCTAGATTACCTCACTAATTTACTCAACTCTGCTTTACCAATTGCAAAAAACTCCGCACAACAGCAGCAAACGATACTCGAACAACAAGCAGCAGAAATCGTCGATCTCGAAAGACAATTACAAACAGCAGCCTCGCCAGAAGCTTATCAGCAATTAGTAGAAACGCTACAAACAGCACAAAATAGAGTTACAGATATAAAAGCAAACTGTGAAACAGCCAAACGCCGCATTCTAGAATTAGAAACCGCGATCGCACAAACGAAAAAAGACTTAGATGAATATACCGAACAAACCATCGATCGCAAAAATACCGAACACGTTATTACATCCGCATCAAAAGTCCAAGAAACCCTAAAACTGTTTCGCGAACGTTTAACCTTAAGGAAACTAAATAAATTAGAAGTAGAAGTAACAGAATGCTTCCGCTATTTATTGCATAAATCAGATTTAGTACATCGAATTGCGATCGCTACCAATACCTTTAGCCTTTCCCTCTACGACTTACAAGGGAAACCAGTCCCCAAACATCGCCTCTCAGCCGGAGAAAAACAACTTCTAGCGATCGCATTTTTGTGGGGACTCGCCAGAGTCTCTGGACGACGCTTACCCATCGCCATCGATACCCCCCTCGGACGCTTAGACTCCTCCCACCGCCAAAATCTCGTCGAACGCTACTTCCCCTCCGCCAGTCACCAAGTCATCCTCCTTTCCACCGACACTGAAATTGGGGAAAAAGAAGTCCACACCCTACGCCAAAACGAAGCGATCGCCCGCGAATATCTTTTAAAATACGATCCAACAGAACGACAAACAACGATAGAACCTGGCTACTTCTGGTAAGTCAAAAGTTAAAAGTCAAAAGTCAAAAGTCAAAACTTAAGGGTTACAGGCGACCAATTACCAATTACCAATTACCATCTACTGCTATGGAGTCATCAATCGATCGCATCCGCCTGTCCCAAACAGCAAAAGAACAACTGATCAAACTCAAACGCAATACCAAGATCGACCAATGGAATATATTGTGTCGTTGGGCTTTTTGTCGTTCTCTCGCCGAACCAACTACCCCCTCACCCGTACCAATTCCTACAGATAGCAACGTAGAGATGACGTGGCGTGTATTTGGGGGAGAAATGTCAGATGTCCTAGCGATCGCGCTTAAGCAACGCTGTTATAACGATAATCTGGGTATAGATAAAGAAACCCTGGCAACTCAATTCCGCTTGCACCTACACCGGGGTATCGGTTATCTGGCAGGAGATCCTAATATAAAGAAGATAGAAGACTTAACTGCCATTGCCCTACAACCTCATGGTCGAGTCTAACTACCTCGCGCAACATTACCAGAGATCGAACGCCATCGGGCGGCTATTTATCGTGTAGAAATATCTCGTCCCGTGCGATCGGCAATAGAATCGGCAATCCTAAATAACGATACCACGTTTTTCGATTACGGTTGCGGTCATGGGGGAGATATCGATCGCGTTGCCAATTTAGGATACACTAGCAGCGGTTGGGATCCTTACTACCGTCCCGATGCTCCCCGTATTGCCGTAGATATTGTAAATTTAGGCTACGTTCTCAACGTGATTGAAGATTTGGAGGAACGCCGCCAAGCCTTAATTTACGCCTGGGAACTCACCCGCAAAGTTTTACTCGTCTCAGCGCAAGTCCTGATTAACGATCGCAGCAGCAATCAAATGGCGTATGGTGATGGCATTGTTACGAGTCGCAATACATTTCAAAAATATTACGACCAAGAGGAACTGAAAAAATATATTGATGAAGTCCTGAACGTCGATGCAGTTCCAGTCGCATTAGGAATCTATTATGTCTTTCGTGACGAACAAGAACGTGAGAGTTTCAAGGCTTTACGCTTTCGTTCTCGCGCTACCACACCAAGAATACGCATTCCTAGCAAGCGATTTGAAGATTATCAAGAACAACTCGCGCCTTTGATGGCTTTTGTCACGGAAAGGGGACGATTACCTGTCAAGGGTGAGTTAGCAGAGGAAGCAGAATTAATAACTGAGTTTGGTAATTTCCGCCGCGCCTATAATGTTATCTTACAAGCCACGGATGAAGCAGAATGGGATGCGATCGCCTATCGTCGTTCTTTAGATATTCTGGTATATCTTGCGTTAACTCAATTCAGTCAGCGTCCCAGTTTTAATAAGTTATCACCCGCACTGCGCCACGATATCAAAGCTTTTTTTGGCAGTTATCAAGAAGCTTGTGAGGTAGCAGATCGTAAGCTTTTCAGTTTGGGTAAGCCTGGAGTTATTACTAAAATCTGCCAGCAAAGCAAGATAGGAAAGCGTTTACCAACAGCTTTATACGTTCACGTCTCGGCAATTGAAGAATTAGATCCGCTGCTGCGGATTTATGAAGGCTGTGCGAGTCGGACTATCGGACGTTTGGAAGATGCAACGCTGGTCAAATTTTGTACGGATAAGCCAAAGATTTCTTATTTATTTTATCCAGATTTCGATACAAATCCTCATCCAACTTTACATACAAGTATGCAAATTCATTTGCCGGATTTGAAGGTATTTTATCGCGATTACGATCGCGCTGCTAATCCACCAATTCTGCACCGTAAGGAAACTTTTGTCAGCGAACGTTATCCTTTGTCCGAACAGTTTGCTAATTTGACCCGACAAGAGGAAGAGTTGGGTTTGTTGAAGAATTCTCGCGAGATTGGAACGCGGGATGGATGGTGTAGGCGGTTGGAGGAATATGGGGTGGAGATTCAGAACGATCGCGTGGTTTTTGTGAATTCGTAGGGGAGTTTTGGTTGATTTAAAATTTAAGGCTGAATTTATGTCACGCATCAGCCGTAGGCGTTAGCGATAGCGAAGGCGAAGCCGTTAGCGTAGCGTTAGACGCAAAGGCGCGAAGAGGAACGCTAAAGATGTAATGTGCGTGGGAGTAAAGTTTTGTTTATTGAGAATCGCGATCGCGTTGAATGGCTTGTTCTATAGCTATTTTTTCTTTGACTCTTTGAATGTAAGGTTTCAGTTGTTTTAAACTCTGTCCTGTCAGCATACTTAAATTTTCTAAAGTCATGCCTTTCATCAACATTTCCACGCACCATGTTTGTTGAGTTTGGACGATAACTGGTGCTTGTCCTTCTGGCGTGAGTAATCCTTGAGTAATTATCTGCCAGCGCTGCTGAATTTCTATTTCTGATAGTGGTAAACCAGCATCATTTAAAAATAATGCTGCTTCATTGTCTTTACGGCTTTTGAGCCACTGAGTCAAGGGGTTGCGAGTATAGGAACCGTATCGCTTTCCCAAAATCCATTGATTCACGGGGACTTGTCGCACGGAACCTTGAGTAATTTGCAATAAATAGCGATCGCGATCGATTATTTGATGAACTCTTTCTAAGTTTGCAATTTCTAACGCTGATAAACCCGTGGCAAATAAGACATACATTAATGCATAATCTCGTAGTTCAATTTTCTTAGCTTTTTGGAGGATTGTATGCACTAAATTTACAGGTAAATCTATAATTTTCTCTACACTACTTTCAGCTTCAACCTGGTTTAAGAATAACTCAACCAAACTTTCTAAAAACTCGTCTCTACTCTGCCAAAGTGCTTGGAATCCTGTTGTAAATTGAATCGCGGCATATCCTAATAGCAAACTATTGAGTAAGCTAGCTAGCTGGGAAACTGGTAAATTAGTTTGTAATTGTTCCCGCTCGATGACAGTGACGATATACTCAGCTACATACTGATTGGCTTGAGTTAAATATTCGCCAATCACTTGCTGGTGTTCGCTGGAATAGCGCCTGGATTCACCTACCACAGATAATACCAACTCTGGCACTTGCTCTAAAGCCTGCAAGCGATCGCTAGCATAATCTTTGAGTGCCTGATGCAAACTGCTTGTTTGACTCGCTTTCTCGCGCAGAGATTCGCCAAAATCTTTAAATACTGCTGATTCTGAGATTGCTGCTAGCAACAACCCTTGCTTGTTGCCAAAATGCCGAAACAGGGTGACTTCGTTCACCTGCGCTAGTTCGGCAATCTGCCGCGTTGTCGTCTCGGTGATTCCCTGAATCGAGAACAACTGCAAAGCCGCATCAATCAATCGCTGTCGAGTGGAAGTTAGTTGAGTAGCCATAAGATAGAAATTTATCAAATCGTGCAAGCAGTACTTGCAATTATATTTTTGCGTTGTTAAGCTGGGGTTGTAAGTAGCACTTGCATTTCCTGACAAAAGGTTTGTTAAGTGCTGAGTACTGAAAGTAGAGATTATGACTATAGGCTCAGTTGCAGAGGGTAAACAGCCGCTTGCTCTCAGCTGGATCAATGTGGTGTTTTTCGGCACGTTTCATGTTGTAGCAATGCTCGCTCCCTGGTGTTTTTCTTGGTCGGCTTTGGGAGTGACGATATTTCTTCACTGGCTATTTGGCAGCATTGGGATTTGTTTAGGCTATCACAGGCTCTTAAGTCACCGCAGTTTGCAAATAACACCGAAGTGGCTGGAATATGCGATCGCCTTCATCGGGGCGCTTGCCATGCAGGGAGGACCCGTCTTTTGGGTAGCGGGACATCGACAACATCACGCTCATACAGAGGACGTGGACAAAGATCCTTACTCTTCTAAGCGGGGTTTTTGGTGGAGTCACATGCTGTGGATTCTGTACCCGCGATCGGAGTTCTATATCTACGATAATTACCGAAAGTTTGCCCCCGACCTCGATCGCGACCCGTATTATCGCTGGTTGGATCGCTACTTCTTACTGTTGCAAATTCCATTGGCGGTGTTGCTATACCTTCTCGGCGGCTGGTCTTTTGTCATCTATGGTGTCTTTCTCCGCCCCGTATCACTCTGGCACAGCACTTGGCTGATCAACTCGGCGACTCATTTATACGGTTATCGTCATTTTGAGGTAGAGGACAATTCTCGCAATCTTTGGTGGGCAGCACTTTTAACTTATGGGGAAGGTTGGCACAACAACCACCACGCTCAGCCTAATGTAGCACCAGCCGGACGGCGGTGGTGGGAAATTGATATGACATGGTGGGCAATTCAGGCTTTACAAGCTTTAGGTTTAGCTAAAAAAGTCGTGCTACCACCAACACAAAAGGCAAAGGCTTAGCGATCGCAATCTGGTAAGAACGCATAATCTATGTAGGGGCGCACAGCTGTGCGCCCCTACGAATTTTGTAATTTACTTTTTAGCTACCTACCACGAACTATGCGATCGCCTCTATCGCCTCTAACTCAAGATATGAAAAATTATTGTGTTTACTGGTCACTGATAACTGTTAACTGCTCCCTGATTTAACGCTACACTGCATGAGTGCGACTTAATTACAATACGCGATCGCCCATATGCACGTCAGCGCCGAACTTTTCACCGTCCGCAAGCGCTTTCCCTTAACAATTAGTCGGGGAACGACAGCCCAAACGACAAATGTGTGGGTGAAAGTCGCACAGGATGGAATTGAAGGCTGGGGGGAAGCATCGCCATTTTCTCTCGGAGATCGTCCGCAATCTACCGAAACGCTGTTGGAGGCAATACAAACAATTGCACCGCAGTTACAAAGCATGAATCCTTGGGAACGGCAGCGAATTGGTGACATCATTCAAACAATGCCATCCTCTGCCCAAGCTGCAATCGATATGGCGCTGCACGATTGGATTGGGAAAAAGGCGGGATTACCCCTGTGGCAGTTGTGGGGGTTAGATTGCGATCGCATCGTGCCAACTTCAGTCACAATTGGGATTAATACCCCAGAAGCAGCCCTAGCAAGGGTAAGAGACTGGTTGCAATTTATCGAAGTCAAGATTTTCAAAATCAAGTTGGGCAATCCAGCCGGAATTGAGGCGGATCGGGAAATGTTAGCAGCAATCCGCGATGAAGTTCCGACTTTAGAGCTATTTGTCGATGCCAACGGCGGCTGGAATTTAGATGACGCGATCGCCATGTGTCGGTGGTTAGCCGACTATGATGTTAAATATGTAGAACAACCGCTAGCAAGGGGAGAAGAGAAACACTTACCCCAATTAAAACAGCGATCGCCTCTACCGATTTTTGTCGATGAAAGCTGTATGACAAGTCGCGATATTCCTCAGTTATCCAACTGCGTGCGCGGAATCAATATCAAACTGATGAAAGCTGGTGGTTTGTCAGAAGCAATGCGGATGGTACAAGTGGCAAAAGCATTAGGGTTACAGGTCATGTTTGGTTGCTATTCTGACAGTTCCCTCTCAAATACAGCCGCCGCCCACCTTGACCCCTAGCCGACTATCTCGATTTAGATAGTCATTTGAATTTAACCGCAGAACCCTTTGTAGGTGCAATAATCCGATCGGGGCGGTTGTTGCCAAATTGCAAACCAGGATTGGGGGTAGAACGCAGTGCGGTTGCAGGCTGAAAGTAGGGTAGCCATTCTCTTGCACGACGGTATTAAAGGCAGTCAAGGTAAAACCGGACTTGCTCTGTTGCGCTACAGTCAGGCTCAAATTATCGCCGTTATCGATCGCCAATGTGCCGGAGAGTCTCTACCTGTAGTCTCTGGCATCAACCGCGACATCCCGATTGTCGGTTCCGTTGAGGAAGCATTAGCTTACAATCCAGACATATTAGCCATTGGTATTGCTCCTTCTGGAGGCATTTTACCGCCCGAGTGGCAGCAGGAAGTCAAGCAAGCTGTATTTGCAGGTTTATCAATTGCGAATGGTTTGCACACACCCTTAGCCACAATCCCAGAATTTCAAAACTTACGCCCAGGACAGTGGATTTGGGATGTCAGACAAGAACCGCCTAACTTATCCATCGCCAGCGGACAAGCGCAAACGCTAGCTTGTCGGCGAGTGCTGGCTGTGGGTACGGATATGGGTGTAGGTAAAATGTCTGCTTGTTTGGAACTGGATCGTGCCTGTCAACAACGGGGCTTGCGTTCTAAGTTTATCGCGACCGGACAAGCAGGGCTGATGATTGCTGGCGATGGTATTCCCCTAGATGCAATTCGAGTTGACTTTGCCGCAGGGGCAGTAGAACAAATGGTCGTGCAACACGGCAGCGATCGCGATATTGTCTTTGTAGAAGGGCAGGGATCGTTACTGCATCCAGGTTCGACCGCAACCTTACCCCTGATTCGGGGAACGCAACCGACGCATTTAGTGTTAGTCCATCGCGCCGGACAAACTCACATTCGCAACCATCCTCACGTACCGATTCCAGCTTTAACAGATGTAGTACAACTATACGAAATGGTAGCTAAAGCAGCAGGAGCATTTGCCGATGTTCCAGTTGCCGCGATCGCGCTCAACACATTTCATCTCGATCTTGCCACGGCACGACAGGCAATCGAACAAGCTCAAGCCGAGACTGGTTTACTCTGTACTGATGTGGTACGCTTTGGAACAGAGAATATTCTAGATGCAATCGTAAAATAACGCGGTTCGCCCAATTGAGAGCGCGTCAAAATTTAAGCACTTCCGTGGGAGGGTTCCCCCACCGTGGGAAAGTTTTCGTGCAAAGCCGCTAGCAATTTTTTGCATCTTTGCGCAACATATCTTTCAGTAAACATACGTAAAAAGACAAGTAAATTAACTATGAACTTCGCAATTATACGCTTGATAGCTAGATCTAGATAGGCTTATGATTGTAGTATTTGTAGCAGTTAAAACAATTTTTACTTAACCCGAACGAAATATTTTTACTCAGTAAAGCGATCGCATGAAATCCAAAAAGACATTATTCCCCATCGGTGTAGCATTCACCAGTCTGATTGGAGTATTGTATGCGACAGCATCAGTTATTTTGTTCAAGAATCTGCACCAAGCAGAAGAACGGCATACTCGCCAAGCAGTAGAAGGAGTTTTAAGTGCTTTTACTCAATCCAAAAAAGATTTGAGCATTCATATTGATGATTGGGCAAGCTGGAACGATACTTATAATTTTGTCCTAGATCGGAACCAAGATTATATCGACTCTAATCTCTACCCAGCAGGATTGCTAGCACTCAAACTCAATTTAGTTCTCTACGTTCAGCCTTCAGGCAAAATAGTTTACGGAACTGGTTTTGACTTAAACGCTCAGAAATACAAGTCAATTTCTCCAGCATTGAAACCTCATCTAGTGCCACAATCTCCACTGGTGCGCCACAAGACTATAGAAAGTGGCACAGTAGGTATTGTCAATCTACCAGAAGGATTAATTTTAGTCGGAGCGCAACCAATTTTGTCTAGTGAAGATAAAGGACCGATTCGCGGTTCGCTCATTTTTGGGCGTTATCTCAATGCTGGAACGATCGCCACTTTATCCAAGTCTACCCGCCTGCCGCTTTCCGTACGTGCAATCGATCGCGCCGATCTGCCTACTGATTTTCAGGCAATGCGAAATTTATTATCACCAACTAACAAAATTCTCGTACGTCCGATCGACAAAAATACAATTGCTGGTTACGCTTTGCTACCAGATATTTACGGTAAACCTGCGGCAATTTTGCGCGTTGCTATTGCCAGGGAAATATATCATCAAGGTCGGACAAGTTGGTATTATTTAACAATTTTACTAGCGATCGTTGCAATAATTTTTGCAACAATTATTTTTCAACTTATAGAAAAATTAGTAGCCTCCGAGCGTAAATGGCAAGAAAGTGAAGAATACCGTCATTTAGTTGCCAAGGCTTCTCAAAGTATCTTTTTAGTCAATGCCAGTACCAAACAAATTATTGAAGCCAATGCTACATTTGAAAATTTCCTCGGCTATCATTCCGGTCAACTACTCCAGTTGACACTATTCGATTTAGTTGCTGAAAATCAAGCAGTGGTAGAGCGCTTTATCTTAGCATTGCAGGTAGAGCGTTACTTTACAGGCGAACAACAATATCGCCGTCAGGATGGAATACTAGTCGATGTTGAAATTAACGCGAACTTAATTACTCGCAACGGCAAAGATGTTTTTTGTATCATCGTCCACGACATTACTAAGCGCAAACAAATAGAGCAACAATTACAACACGAAGCCTTTCACGATTCCCTCACGGGTCTAGCAAATCGCGCCCTATTTATGATGCGGTTGGAGCAAGCACTGAGGTTGCAACAACAGCAAGCAGACTATAGTTTTGCAGTTTTGTTTTTAGACCTCGATCGCTTCAAGGCAATCAATGATAGTTTAGGACATATGCTTGGCGATCGGTTGTTGATTGGGATCGCTCAAAGACTAAGAGCGCAGATCCGCACGGGAGATACTCTGGCTCGTCTAGGCGGCGATGAGTTTGCAATGGTGCTAGAGAATTGTAGCGATCCCACTGAGATGATCAAACGGATACAACTGGCACTTAAGTTACCTTTTCGGTTAGATGGTAATGAGATTTTTGCCACCACAAGCATTGGCGCGATCGCCAATACCAGAGAATATCGCCAACCAGAAGATTTATTGCGCGATGCCGATACTGCTATGTACCGCGCCAAAGCTGGCGGGAAAGCACGGTATGAAGTTTTCGATACCTCCATGCGCGATCGCGTCGTAGCACTATTTCAATTAGAAACTGACTTGCGACGGGCAATTGACAACCAGGAATTGCATTTACACTATCAACCGATAGTTTCGCTAGTCAACCAAAAAATTGTTGGTTTTGAAGCACTCGTACGTTGGCAGCATCCCCAAAGGGGTGCAATCTCTCCAGCAGAATTTATTCCAATTGCCGAAGAGACAGGGTTAATTGTGCCGATTGGCTGGTGGGTATTGCAGCAAGCTTGCCAGCAAATGCAACTTTGGCAAGCACAATTTGCCTTGAACGTGCCGTTCAAAATGAGTGTCAACTTTTCTGCACCGCAGTTTACTCAACCGCAAGTAGGAAAACAGATTATTCAAATATTACAAGCCACTGGACTCGATGCTAAGAGTTTGCAACTAGAACTGACTGAAAGCGTACTGATGGAACACCCTGAAGCGATCGCGGCTTTGATGGAAGAACTCAACGCTTTGGGAGTCTCCCTAGCCCTAGATGACTTCGGCACGGGTTATTCTTCCTTAAGTTACTTACAAAGGTTTCCGATAAATATCCTCAAGCTAGACCGTTCCTTCGTTTGCCGAATTGGTAAATGCTATCAAAGTTGGGAGATCGTTCGCGCTACAATCATGCTTGCCCGCGCCCTAGACATGGAAGTCGTGGCTGAAGGAATAGAAACTTTAGAACAGCTTGCCCGTCTGCGAGGACTCAAATGTAAATTTGGGCAAGGATATTATTTCTCTCAACCTGTAGATAGTACCGCAGCTGGAGAATTACTCGCCCAGCAGTTTGATAGGCTAGTCGAAGTTGTAAGTCGTAAGTAGAGAATTAACTGGTCATTGGTCACTGGTCACTGGTTACTGCTCGCGATCTCCCTTTACCTTTGCAAGCACTTTGGTACGCTAAGCAAGGAGATTGGGAACGAGCGCACGTACCGATCCAAAATGAAGCTGACGCTGATAGTGCTTGGGTTCACGCTCATTTACACCGTCAAGAAGGTGACTTGAGTAATGCTCGTTATTGGTATAAGCGCAGCGGGCGATCGCCCGCTCATATCGATCTCGATCGCGAGTGGGAAGAAATCACCAAAAGCTTGTTGACAAAAGTAGCAAATGATGGATTGCTAAACCAATAGTAAATCACCCCAAAGCACTACTCAATCTCATCAATTAAGCCAATCTGAAGTAACTTCTCAAATCGAAAAAATTAACAACTCAATCCAAACTTTACTCATTTCACACAGTTTATTAATTTTATAAACTAACAGACATATGCTTGATAGCCACTAGGTTGTCTTGTTGAATTTGCTCTCTGAATAATGGGCATCTGCCTACTAATAGAGTGCGGCTTTAAAGTATTATGAGATCGATATTTTGCCAAATTTATTTGCTAAGTTCTTGCAACAAAAAGTTTAAGTGTAGAAGCAAGTTTTGAAGGTTGCTCTTTTTCAAGAAGACAGCGCGAAAAATCTAAGAGAATCGTTTTGCAAATCATTTAACTTACATAGCGAATATTGCACTTTGATGTATCGATCGCATCAATTTTGTCGCGAGTTCATTCTCAGTAAAAACTAATGATTGATGCGGTATTTTTTTGGTCTTTAAGAAGCGAATGTTTTGAATGAATTGATGATATCCATTCGCAAATTGATTGAAGACGAACATTTTTTTAAGTAGGGCTTTAATTAGTCTGCTTGATGTTCGAGCGAATTGAGCAATTGGTGTAAACAGTCGGAGGTTTTTTGATGGCAACTTCAGATAATCAAACCACATCGCAACCGGAAACTAGCTCTAACAACTTTACAGGTAATAGTAACTGGGCATTTCAAGACGGTCAGTTACAATCCAGTGAAGGCAACACCTTAGATGAAAGTAGTAACCTCTCTGGTGGTAGTAGCGATCCCTTTTCTGGTGGAGATACGGAATCAGATAATAATAATCCTTTTGCTGGTGGCAATGCTGAAAACAACCCCCAAGCTAGCAATCTCCCCGATAATTTGCCGTTTGGCGATACTCTTCCCTCCTTACCAGAAATTGAAACCGACCAACCCGTACCCTTTGACAGTGACAACTTTATCTTAGATGTCAATAATTTAGAGTCCGATTCAGATTCTACTGGTAACACTGGTAGCGGCAATGGGAACTGGAACCTTGGAAGTAACAACACAACCGATGGTAATGGTAACTGGAATTTCAGCAGTGACAGTCAAACCAATGGTAATGGCAACTGGAATTATGCCGATGGCAATACAAGTACTGGTAACGGGAACTGGAATTTTGGTACTGATAACCAAACCAACGGTAACGGCAACTGGCAATTAGGTGAGAGCAATACCGTTCTTGGCAATGCCAATATGCCCGAAGGCAGCAATAACAACATTCTCGGTAGTGGTAACACTGCCGATGTTAGTAACAGCACTCTTCTAGGAAATCGTCTTGAGATCGGCAGTGATGGCAGCGCGATCGGTAATGAAGACTGGGCTTTCCCTCTTAGTAGTGACAGCGAACCGATTTCACTTGGTAGCAGCCAACCCAGCCAAGAGATCGGCTTTGATATTAGCACGGGCGTGAGCAGTTTATTTGGTTCTGGGGGCGCGACTCAAGAAACCATAGATACTGCTACGAACCTTCCAGATTATAACAACCCAAACTATACGTTCGAGGGCTTGGGCTAAAGCTTTGCCGTAGAACATTTTCAGAACATCTTCGGCAAACAACTTCAGGCTTGGCAATGCGATCGCGCTTAGGTTGTGTTGCCAATTTGTCCAAAAATCAGGAGATAAATCATGGAGTTTGAACTCCCACAATTTGCCCAGGATACTATTAATGAATTTCGCTCGTCTGCTAGTACGGGGTTTGCAGAAGCACTGAACGAAATTCTTGCAAATGCGAATACAACAGAAGGAAATTCACCCGAACTTCCAGATGATGTTGCAGCAAGCATTGACGCACAAGGAGACCTGATTGGAACTGGGGTACAGGATGTTTTTGCTAATTTAAGCAATGACTCCCTAACTAACGTCAATGAAGGTAACAGCGATAGCAATTTTCAATTCAATTTTGAACCCGCAACTGACGGTTTATTTGGTGGTCAACTCAGTCTTATAGTCAACGGAGAAACAGAGCCATTATTCACCTTTGATATTGGTGGAGCTGCACCTGTCACTGGTGATAGCAGTTCCTTGTCCGGTAATTATCAAGACTTTTTTGCTAGTCTCGCTGGTGGAGAAAATCCCTTTGCCAGTGCTTCGATCTAGTTAAAAGACCTAGTCTAGTAGGGCATTACCCACCCTAATACTTTTCGTCGGTGATGCCAAGAAAGCGCTTGGAGATCCCCCTTAACCCCCCTTATAAAGGGGGGAACAATAGCAAGGTGGGCATCGCCCCCTTTACTTACTTGGTAGGAACAATAGCAAGGTGGGCATCGCCCACTTTACTTACTTGGTAGGAACAATAGCAAGGTGGGCATCGCCCACTTTACATACTTGGTAGCGTGAAATAAAAACGACTTCCTTCACCTAACACGCTCTCTGCCCAAATTCGTCCACCATGCTGCTGTATAATGCTACGGCAGATTGCTAACCCGAGTCCCGTGCCACCTTTTTTTCGGGAATCGGAGGCATCAACTTGATGAAAACGCTCGAAGATACTTTCAATCTTATCCTCTGGGATACCACGCCCCCGATCTTTAACGGTGAAGAGAATATTTGTTGATAGGGAAGCTGAGGCAGAATTTAACTCTGAATTCAAAACTCCGAACTCCGAATTCTCACCACCTTCGATCGCTTCAACACTTAACTCAACTGTGGAGCCTTCTGGAGAAAATTTAATTGCATTCCCGAGGAGATTAGTTAAGACTTGAATAATGCGATCGCCATCGACGTTGAGTTGAATATCTTGGGAATAAACAGATAGATTAACTTTGGCACGATTTGCCATCACCTGCATCAAATCCGTTGCTTTTTCTAATAAATCAGCCGCGTTGCACGATCGCTGCAATAAACTAATTTTTCCCGATTCCAAGCGTTCCAACTCCAGAATATCGTTCACCAGTCGCACCAAGCGATCGGCTCCCTCAGAAGCTATATCAATCACGCGCCGTCCGCGATCGCTATGAGCGTCAATTAGACCGCTAGATAATAAATTTAGCGCCCCGTGAATTGAGGTTAAAGGCGTGCGGAGTTCGTGACTGACAACAGAAACAAACTCATCTTTCATGCGTTCGATCGCGTAACGTTCCGTAATATCTTCCCCAATACTGAGAGTCGCGATCGCCTCACCTTGTAAATCGCGCAAGATCGTGTTATTCCAAGCAATTAACCGTTCTTGCCCAGATTTAGTCAAAATCGAATTTTGATAGTAGTTGTGCAAGCCTTGTTGCTGTAATTGCAGAAAATGCTCCTGCACGCGCTGACGCTGATGAGGTGGTAAGAACACTTCATACCAATTCTTGCCCAAAACCTCCTCTGAGGTATATTCTACCAATTCAAGAAAGAATGGATTGACATACTCGACAATTCCTTGGCGATCGAGTCCTACCACGACTAATCGGACATTCTCTAACAAACTCCGCCAACGTCTTTCTGCTTCTCGCAACGAGGCTTCAATTTGCAAGCGCTGAGTAATATCGCGGGCGATGGTAGATAGTAGCTTCACCTTTCCCTGCGAGGATTTGTGGGCGATCAATAGTTGTGAAACTGGAATTTCGCGTCCATCGTGACTCAGAATTGCTGTTTCACCTACCCAAACGCCATCCTGAATTGCCGTGGGAATTGCTTCGCGGTGCAAGAGGTCGTAAGCCCAAGCAGGATGGAGATTGCTCAGATGCAAGTTCGTGAGATCGCGATCGCGATCGCAACCAAAAACTTTACAAGCAGAGCTATTTAAATAATTTACTCGTTCGTCTAGATCGGCAGTAGCGACAAAATCTAAAGTTGCTTCGAGGATAGCAATCAACTTTGCCCGTTCTTCTTCTGCATGTTTGCGCTCGGTAATATCTTCGACAATACCTTCATAGTAAAGCGGCTTACCGTCGTCATCTCTGACAATTCTTGCCTGTTCTGCAATCCAAATCGCCTTACCATCTCGACGATAGACTTGAGACTCAAACCCCGCTACGGTGTCGTGCTGTTGTAATAGGCGAATGAACTCAGTCCGGCGGTTGGGATTGACGTAAAGCTGTTGCCCCAAGTCAGAGATATGCGCCATCAGTTCGGCGGGAGAGGAATAACCGTAAATCTTTGCCAGCATGGGATTTGCCGTCAAATATCGCCCATCTGGTGTTGTTTGAAAAATTCCTTCGATCGCATTTTCAAAAATACTACGATACTTAGTTTCAGCTTGACGTAGAGCCTCTTCTGCACGCTGGCGTTCGGCAAGTTCTCGCTGTAGTTGTAAATTTAAGAGGTAATAGACTAATAAAAATCCGATCGCGCTGAAACCGAAACTAACTAGAGACACGGCGATCGCATTGTCAGCCCGTTTTTTAGCTTCCCGCGCCGTCTGCTGCAACAATTGTTGTTGGGCAACGATCTCTGGTGCAGTTGCTGGTGTAGTCGATACTGCTACTTCCATTTGCAGATTGACTTGGCGATCGACTGTTACCCTCCACTCTGTTAAGGAGTAGAAAGAAACCCAGCCTAAACACAATAGAGTTAGCAAATATAACAGCGCTAAACTCAATCGACTGGTAATTCCATTTGTCATTTGTTAGCTATCAGTTATCATTTGTCATTTGTACTTCAGATCGCGCACCACGCACTACTCGCTTTTCATTAATTGTGCATTCTGGAGCTGTAACATTTGGTGACGAATTTTACTACGCTCTAAGCGATTTAGTACTCTGGCAACGAGTTCGGGTCCGATAACTGGCTTATTTACGTAATCGTCAGCACCAATCGTAAAAACTCGATGAATTGTCTCAGCATCAGTACGAGCGGATAGAAATATAATTGGCAGTTCGCTCCACTGGGGATCGTTGCGTACCACTTGGCAGAGGTCGATACCGCTCAATTGTGGCATCTCTATGTCTAAAATTAGCAGATCGGGGCGAAAGTTTGCCAAATAATGCCAAAATTGCTGAGGATCTGTAAGCAAGGTCAGTCTGAATCCCCAAGGTTCTAGTAATACCTGCAATCTTTCCAGTAACTGCGGATCGTCATCCACAAGCATTAACTTTGCTTCTGGAGTTGTGGATGCTTGCAAAACTTGCGCGATCGCCGCGATCGCTTGAGCTGGTGGTACTGGCTTTTGCAAAAAACTCCGCGCCCCTAACCGAGCTGCTTCCACGCGATCGGCAAAACTCTGTGGCGCAGTCAGGACAATCGTAGGTATCGGTGGCTGTGCGTTTGCTAGAGTTGACAAAAACTGCAAACCATGCACCCGATTTTGGCAAAAGTAGAGGTCGAGCAGTACTGCATCAGGTTTAGTATAGGCGATTGCCGAGCGTGCCTGAGACAAATCCCCTGCCACAACTACCTCCATTCCCGCCGCTGTAGCTTCTGTTGTTACAGCTTGCGCGATCTCGGGATCGCTGTCTACAACTAGTAATTTGGTAGTTGGTAGTTGGTAGTTGGTAGTTGGTGGGGAAAATTGAGTTTTGACTTCTGACTTGTGACTTTTGACTTCTTCTACAGCGTTCAAATTTTGCCGTAATGCGGCGACAAGTGTTGAAAGATGCTCTATACGCTCTTGAGTGAATTGGGTTTCATCAGATAATTCTCGTTCAATTTGGCGACATAATTGAGAAGCGGCAATTAAACCAAAACTACCAAGAGAGCCGATTAAAGTATGAGCTTCTTTCGCTGCTTGGGATTGTAGTTGAGGATCGAGACACTCTTGCTTGACAGATGCGATCGCCTGTTCTATCACTTCAATCCGATTGATATATTTTTCTCGATGTCGTTCCCATAAAGGGATTAATTCTGTTGGAATTTGGGATTGGGTAATTGGTAATTGGTAATTGGTAGTTGGTAGTTGGTAGTTGGTAGTTGCTTCCTTGTCCCCCTTGTCTCCCTTGTCTCCCTTGTCCCCCTTGTCTCCCTTGTCCCCCTTGTCTCCCTTGTCTCCCTTGTCCCCCTTGTCTCCCTTGTCCCCCTTGTCTCCCTTGTCCCCCTTGTCTCCCTTGTCTCCCTTGTCCCTCCCCGACTCCCCTGTACAGGTGGGTTTTGAGCAAAGATCTATTGATGTAAGCCGTGAATCTTTTGATAAACCCGCCCCTACGACTCCCGACTCCCGTTCTTCCGCCTTCAACCGATATCCCAATCCATAAACTGTCTCAATCGGGTCTGGCGCTCCGGCTTTTTTAATTTTCTGTCTTAAACTTTTGATATGCGCTCTAACAGTATTTTCCGTAGGGGGTTCGTCAAACGACCACACGCGATCGAGTAGCGCACTTTGGCTAAAGATGCGATGGGTGTTACGTAGTAGTAATTCTAAAATGCCGTACTCTTTTGCCGTCAGATGCAAGAGTTTACCGTCATAGGTGACTTCGCAGCTACTAGGATCGAGCCGTAAGAAACCCCACTCTAGCACCGGAGATGGTGTGGCACTGCTACGCCGTAATAAAGCACGAATGCGAGCTAATAGTTCCTCTATGTCAAACGGTTTGAGCGCGTAGTCATCCGCACCAGCATCTAATCCCCTAACTTTGTCAGTACTGGAATCTTGAGCTGTCAGTAACAAAACCGGAGTGCGATCGCCTTTTGCCCGTAGCTTTTTACAAAAATTAATTCCATCTAGCTTAGGCAGCATCACATCCAATAAAATCAGATCGTACTCGAAACTGTCTACCAGTTCCCATCCTGCTTGACCATCAGTCGCTAGCTCCACCAAATAACGTTGGCTGGCAAGCGTTGGCTGGAGCAGTTGAACTATAGTTTCATCATCTTCTACAAGCAGAATTTTCATGATGCGGGAGTCGGGAGTCGGGAGTCGGGGAAGGGGGACAAGGGAGACAAGGGGGAACTCGCTCTTCCCCACGACCGAAGGGAGTGGGGATTAGGGGACAAGGGAGACAAGGGAGACAAGGGGGACAAGGGAGACAAGGGGGACAAGGGGGACAAGGAAGCAGGGGAGCTTCAGGTGCAGGGGAACTTCAGGTGCAACTACCAACTACCACTCTTCACTGATAACTGACAACTGACAACAGTATTTCCGCCAGCATAAAGGAAGATTCGATCTCACTTGGTAGATTTGGTGACAGTTCTGAGGGTTTGCGGCGATGGATAATTTTTTACCTATTCACAAAATTTTCACTTATACACTATATATTTCAAAATCGTTACAGTTTGTTTATTATTACTGGGTAATTGGTAATGGGTAATTGGTAATGGCTCTTTCAGCTTCCATGCTCTCCGGTTCCCTCGATTCTCTATCCCGATCCCTCACTTCCATCTATGGTAATTCTCACGCCGAACTCAAGTTATAGTCTGACTTTACGCTTGCAAATTCCCAATCGAGCCGGAATGCTGGCAGCTGTGACTCAAGCGATCGCCAACAGTGGTGGTAATTTGGGTCAAATCGATTTAATCGCTCAAACTCGCCAACTCACGACTCGCGATGTGACTGTTGATGCTTCTAGTACAGAACATGCCGAAACGATCGTCCAGGCAGTGAAAGAATTGGCAGATGTCAAGTTGATGAGCGTTTACGATCGCACTTTTAATTTGCATCGTGGTGGCAAAATTACTGTAACTAGCAGAATTCCGCTCAAAAGTCAAGACGATCTGGCAATGGCGTATACGCCTGGAGTCGGTCGAGTCTGTACGGCGATCGCTCAAGATCCAGAACAAGTTTATAATCTCACGATCAAACAAAATACTGTAGCGATCGTCACGGATGGCAGTGCGGTTTTAGGGTTAGGTAATCTTGGAGCAGCCGGAGCATTACCAGTCATGGAAGGCAAAGCCATGCTATTTAAAGAATTTGCCGGAATTGATGCCTTTCCGATCTGTTTAGCGACTCAAGATACAGAAGAGATTATTGCTACAGTCAAAAATATTGCCCCTGTATTTGGGGGAGTCAATTTAGAAGATATTGCGGCTCCACGCTGCTTTGAGATTGAAAAGCGCCTGCGCCAAGAATTAGATATTCCCGTATTTCACGACGATCAAAACGGTACGGCAATTGTCACGCTGGCGGCTTTATTCAACGCGCTCAAAATTGTCAACAAACCCATCGAGCAAATTCGGATTGTCATCAACGGTGCGGGAGCCGCTGGAGTCGCGATCGCCCGCTTACTGCAAAAAGCTGGTGCAACGAATATACTCATGTGTGACTCTAAAGGCATTCTCTCTACCAATCGAACAGACTTGAATCAGGAAAAGCAAGAATTTGCCGTTAGTCAAGCTGGAACTCTTACCGATGCTATGATAAGCAGCGATGTTTTCATTGGCGTGAGCGCCCCTGGTGTAGTCACTCCTGAAATGGTGCGATCGATGGCAAAAGACCCAATCGTGATGGCGATGGCAAATCCCATCCCTGAAATTCAACCGGAACTGGTGATGAATGATGTCGCAATTATGGCAACAGGGCGCAGCGACTATCCAAATCAAATTAATAATGTCTTAGCTTTTCCTGGCGTATTTCGCGGTGCTTTAGACAGTCGTGCCAGCACAATTACAACCACGATGTGTTTAGAAGCAGCCAGCGCGATCGCTTCTTTAATTAAACCCAGCGATTTGCACTCAGAGTATATCATCCCGTCCGTGTTTGACGATCGCGTAGCCACAGCCGTTGCAGCTGCCGTCCAAAGAGCCGCCCGCGAAGAAGGGATTGCGAAACAGTAACTAGATATTAGTGACTAGTGACTGGTGACTAGATAAAAATTCTAGCCACCAGCCACCAGCCACCAGCCACTCACCAACTACCAATTACCAATTACCATTCGAGAATGACATCCACCGTATCTCCAACTAAAGAGGCATCATCACAAACAGATAGCAGTCAAATTTGTTTCTGTATTGCTACAGGCACCGCTTTACGCCAACCGCAGCAATCGCAAGACGATTTACTCCAGTTACAAACATTATTCGAGCAAGCAGCATTTTGGGCGCAAGGACGCAGCTTAGAAGATCTGAGCATAGCAATTGCCAATAGCGAACCAGTCGTGAGTGTTTGGGATGAAGAACGGCTGATTGGTTTTGCCAGAGCGACTTCTGATGGAATTTATCGCGCTACGATTTGGGATGTGGCGATTCATCCCGATTATCAAGGACGGGGACTAGGGCGAAAACTAGTGCAAACAGTTTTGAGTCATCCCCGCATGAGTCGAGTCGAACGAGTTTATTTAATGACTACGCATCAGCAACGGTTCTACGAACGAATTGGATTTGAATGCAACAGCAGTACCACAATGGTATTGAAAGATCGGCTTTTCATGAGTTCTTTGGAACAAAATTTTTCGGCGTGAAACTCGGTTCACAAAATCTTCACTCATTTAGCTTATCTTCACTGTTAATCAAACAAAAACCAATAGCAGCTCCCAAGGATTGACTTTTAACTTTTACCTTTTGACTTTTAAAAAGACGTTTTTTAAAGGATGTGAATTATGAATCGCTTCACCTATCAGGTAAATGTTAATACAATGACTGCTCTACTTGTAGATGAACTCAATACGATTCAGGATAGGGAAAATGCTTTAGAGATTGAAGCAAAAAATCTGCAAATCGAGCAATTAAAAATTGACCGAGCCAAACAAGCAGTCAAAGCCGATCGCGATCGCTTACAAGTTCAACGCTGGGAAATTTTGTCTAGATTGCAAGAATTCAGCAACGAACTTTCACTTCGCTAATTATTAATTCTCTTACCACTCACCACTCACTACTCACTCATAGCGACAAATGACAACCCCAGTTAATCTCAAAGCAAATACCAGCTCCCAACTCAATAACTCCACAGGTCGGGCTAAGCGTGCCGTACTAGCATATTCTGGGGGCGTTGATACTTCGGTATGTATTCCTTACTTGAAGCATGAATGGGGCGTGCAAGAAGTCATTACCCTAGCAGTCGATTTAGGACAAGGCGACGAACTCGAACCAATCCGCCAAAAAGCACTGCAATCGGGCGCAGATGAATCGTTAGTGGCAAACGTACAAGATGTATTCGTGAGAGAGTATGCCTTCCCAGCGATTCAAGCAAATGCCTTGTATGAAAATCGCTATCCCCTCGCTACAGCTTTAGCACGTCCGTTAATTGCGAAAGTCTTAGTAGAAGTGGCTGAAAAGTACGGTGCAGATGCGATCGCCCACGGTTGTACGGGTAAGGGTAACGACCAAGTACGGTTTGATGTCTCCATTGGCGCGCTCAATCCAAATTTAAAAATTCTTGCCCCTGCTAGAGAATGGGGTATGAGTCGGGAAGAAACGATCGCCTATGGCGAAAAGTTCGATATTCCCTTTCCAGTTAAAAAATCTTCTCCCTACAGCTTAGATAAAAATTTGTTGGGATTGGCGATCGAAGCTGGAATCTTGGAAGATCCTTGGGCAGAACCGCCAGAAGAAATTTATCAAATGACAAAGGCGATCGCTGACACTCCCAATCAGCCAGAATATGTAGAAATTACCTTTGCAGGTGGTGTCCCAGTCGCTTTAAATGGCGAAACCCTAGCGCCAGTCACGCTGATCGATCGACTCAATCAACTCGCTGGTAGCCACGGCGTAGGACGCATTGACATGGTAGAAAACCGCCTAGTGGGAATCAAGTCGCGGGAAATCTACGAATCTCCTGCCATGACAGTTTTAATTCAAGCCCACCGCGACCTCGAAAGCCTCACCTTGACTGCTGATGTCACTCGCTACAAGCGGGGAATTGAAGAAACCTACAGCCAACTCGTCTACAACGGACAGTGGTATAGTCCCCTCAAAGCCGCACTCGATGCTTTTATCCAGCAAACTCAAGTGCGAGTTTCCGGTACTGTGCGCGTCCAACTCTTCAAAGGCAACGCCACCATTGTCGGACGTAAATCGGACAACTCCCTCTACAACACCGAACTAGCAACCTACGGAGCCGAAGACCAATTCGACCACAAAGCCGCTGAAGGCTTCATCTACGTCTGGGGGCTACCAACGCGCATTTGGTCGCAACAAACGAGAGGCTAGAAGAGAGCTGAGGGAGCTGAGGGAGCTGAGGGAGCTGAGGGAGAGAATTGACTCACCACGCACCACACCCTACACCCCACACCCCACGCCCTCTTTACGACTCCCGACTCCCGACTCCCGACTACTCACTACTCACTTCAAAGGAAAGGACTATGCCAAGGCGCTCTGACATCAAAAAAATCCTACTATTGGGAGCAGGACCGATTGTCATCGGACAAGCGTGCGAATTCGACTACTCAGGCACGCAAGCGTGTAAAGCCTTGCGAGAAGAAGGATACGAAGTGATTTTGGTTAACTCCAATCCTGCCACGATCATGACCGATCCCGAAACCGCACAGCGCACCTACATCGAACCGCTGACCCCCGAACTGGTCACCCAAGTTATTGAATCAGAGCGTCCCGACGCACTCTTACCTACGATGGGCGGACAAACCGCCCTCAACCTCGCCGTTAGCCTTGCCAAAAACGGCACGTTAGAAAAATACGGCGTACAATTGATTGGCGCTAACCTCGCCGCGATTGAAAAGGCTGAAGACAGACAGCAATTCAACGAAGCGATGGCAAAAATAGGCGTTGCTGTTTGCCCCAGTGGTATTGCTTCCAACTTAGAGGAAGCCAAAAATGTTGCTCAAGAAATTGGTTCGTATCCTCTCATCGTCCGTCCTGCCTTCACGTTAGGTGGTACGGGTGGAGGTATTGCCTACAACCAAGAAGAATTTCTCGAACTCGCCACTTCTGGACTTGATGCTTCCCCTGTCTCGCAAATTTTGATCGATAAGTCCTTAATTGGATGGAAAGAATACGAATTAGAAGTGATGCGCGATTGTGCCGATAACGTCGTCATTATTTGCAGCATCGAAAATATCGATCCGATGGGCATCCACACCGGAGACAGCATCACCGTCGCTCCGGCTCAAACTCTGACTGACAAAGAATACCAACGGCTGCGCGACTACTCGGTACGGATCATCCGCGAAATCGGAGTGGAGACGGGTGGCTCTAACATCCAATTTGCAATTAATCCCACTAACGGCGATGTCGTGGCGATCGAAATGAATCCCCGCGTGTCGCGTTCTTCGGCTTTAGCATCCAAAGCCACCGGATTTGCGATCGCCAAAATTGCTGCTAAACTCGCGATCGGTTACACTCTCGACGAGATTGCCAACGACATCACGAAAAAGACTCCTGCTTCGTTTGAACCAACCATAGACTATGTAGTTACCAAAATTCCCCGCTTCGCCTTTGAAAAATTTCCCGGTTCAGATTCGACGCTCACCACGCAAATGAAATCTGTCGGGGAAGCAATGGCAATCGGGCGCACCTTCAACGAATCTTTCCAAAAAGCCTTACGTTCTTTAGAAACGGGTAGAAGCGGTTGGGGTTGTGACAAGCAAGAAAAACTGCCTTCTCTCGAACAAATTCGCGCCAACTTGCGTACTCCTAACCCAGAACGCATTTTTGCCGTGCGCCAAGCGATGCTTTTGGGCATGGGCAATGAAGAAATTTACGAGCTTACGGGGATCGATCCCTGGTTTTTAGATTCTTTCCAACAACTGCTCGAAACAGAAAAACTGCTCAAACGCACTCCCTTAGAATCGCTGGACGGCAAACAATTATACGCGATTAAACAACAGGGATTTAGCGACAAACAAATTGCCTTTGCCACCAAAACTAGCGAAGATCGAGTACGGCAATATCGCCAAAGCCTCGGCATCGTTCCCGTATACAAAACTGTCGATACCTGTGCTGCTGAGTTTGAAGCCTTAACTCCCTACCACTACTCCAGCTACGACGGCGAAACCGAAGTTCGTCCCTCAGACCGTCCCAAGGTGATGATTTTGGGCGGCGGACCCAACCGGATCGGACAGGGAATTGAATTCGATTACTGCTGCTGTCACGCCGCCTACGCCCTCAAAGGGGCTGGCTACGAGACGATTATGGTGAACTCCAATCCCGAAACCGTCTCCACCGACTACGATACCAGCGATCGCCTTTATTTTGAACCCCTCACACTCGAAGATGTCATCAACATTATCGAAGTCGAAAAACCGCTCGGCATCATCGTCCAATTTGGCGGACAAACGCCCCTGAAGTTGGCATTACCATTGCAGCAGTATTTGCAGGGAGCAGGGAAGAAAAGAGCTGAGGGAGCTGAGGGAGCTGAGGGAGCAACTACCAACTACCAACTACCAACTACCAAAATTTGGGGAACTTCTCCTGAAGATATAGATACGGCAGAAGATAGGGAAAAGTTTGAAAAGATTCTGCATTCTTTAAATATTGCTCAGCCACCTAATGGAATTGCTCGCAGCTATGAGGATGCCCTGGTAGTGGCTCAGAAGATCGGTTATCCAGTGGTGGTGCGTCCGAGTTACGTTTTGGGCGGACGAGCGATGGAAATTGTCTATTCTGACACCGAATTAGAGCGTTACATGACCTTTGCGGTGCAGGTAGAGCCGGAGCATCCGATTTTAATCGACAAGTTTTTAGAAAATGCGATCGAAGTAGATGTCGATGCGATCGCCGATACTACAGGTAAAGTTGTCATTGGTGGGGTAATGGAACATATCGAGCAAGCAGGAATTCACTCTGGCGATTCGGCTTGTACTCTACCTGCGATTTCCTTACCAACTCCGGTATTAGAGAAAATTCGCACTCAAACCATACAACTAGCCAAAGCGCTCAAAGTTGTTGGTTTGATGAATATTCAATTTGCTGTAGTGGGAGCGCACACCTATAACCCGCAAGTTTATATCTTAGAAGCAAATCCGCGTGCTTCGCGGACAGTGCCGTTTGTCTCCAAAGCAACCGGAGTCCCACTTGCTAAGTTAGCTTCGTTAGTGATGGCAGGGCAAAACTTAGCACAATTGGGCTTGAGCGAGGAACCGAAGTTAAATCATATTGCGGTTAAGGAAGCGGTATTACCATTTAAGAAGTTTCCTGGGACAGATACGTTACTCGGTCCCGAAATGCGATCGACAGGCGAGGTGATGGGAATCGATCGCGATTTTGGCTTAGCTTATGCTAAAGCTGAATTGGGAGCTGGAGAAGTCCTACCCCTAGAAGGAACTGTATTTGTGACTTGTAACGAGCGCGATAAGCCTCTAGTCGTGCCTGTAGTTAGGGATTTGATTGAATTAGGGTTTGATGTCATTGCCACCGATGGCACTCGTCGAGTGTTGCAAGAACACGGTCTAAAGGTGGGGTTAATTCTAAAGTTGCATGAAGGTAGACCCCACGTCCTCGACGCGATTAAGAATCACAACATTCAGTTGATTATCAATACGCCTTCTGGTGAAGAGGCGCAAACTGATGCTAAATTGATTCGGCGATCGGCGCTCACCTACAAGATTCCCATTATCACGACAATCGCAGGGGCGCGGGCTACAGCAGCAGCTATTCGGGCGCTCAAATCTCAGTCTCTCACCGTAAAGGCAATTCAGGATTACACGGCAGAAGCAAGCCAGGGAGCAGCTCAAAACAAGCAGAAAAATGATTCTCTTGTCTCTTCTACTTCAGCCTAGAGGCACAAGCAGCTTTCCTAGCCCCTCTTAAAAAGGGGGGTTAGGGGATCTCTTTTGCCGTAGTCAAAAAGCAAACTAGTATTACCCTCACTCCTTACTCCTCGCCTACGCTCATACTTCTGGTTCAATCCCTGCTGCTCTAAGTTGAGCGGCTAATCTTTCGGCTTTCTCAAGCCCCCACAGTAACAACCGCCCGTTTTCATCCCACCATCTCAACCAATAACCCGTTCTATTCTCTCTCGTTCCTTGCCACACTCCCAGAAATAAACCAATTTGAGCAATCCAGTAACGGTTATTTTCATCTGGAGTGCGGATTTGATATCGCCCATCATCTAACTGATAAGCTTCTATTTCTCCTGTATCTGGTTCAAAAATAATGTAGTGGGTAACTCTTAGCACTTGTTCGTAAAAAAACCATTTTCCGGGCGGATATGTAGGTTTAATTGAATATTCACCGCCTTCGGTATCCGAAAGGAATTCCATTACAATGACTGGAACTTCCCCTTGGAGTTGAGGAGTGTAACTGCGCTTAACTTCTTCTCTAGGAACTCGTATTGCGGGTATATATGCCCAATCTGGAGCTTTGACGACAAACTTTTGATTTACTGCGGCACAGATACCATAATTAGTGGTAGTTAAAGCATTGGGAGGAACCTTCCCAGCTATTTCTAAGCTTTCAGTCAAAGCCGCAGCTAGAGACGGCTGGTTGATGTTATCCACGGGTTCGTCGTCTAAAACAAAGTCATCTGGTAACTTTTCCCAGGTGATTTCATAGTTAGTAATACTGGTTAACATAGCGGCAGAGCGATCGCGTTTCCTTTTGTGGTTCTACTGCGAGAATATAGAGTCATTTTGACTCTACCACTTACAGACAATAATATGTCCAAACTCATCCTCATCCGACACGGACAAAGTATCTGGAATGCTGCCAACAAATTTACAGGTTGGGTAGATGTGCCTTTGAGTAAATTAGGGCGATTGGAGGCAACAAAGGCAGCTTATAAACTGAGAGATTATCGAGTTGATATTTGCTTTACCAGCTTATTAATTCGGGCAATTGAAACTGCGATTATTTGCCTGACGGAATTTGAAGAAATTTGTGCTGGGAAAAATCCCGTACTGAAACACGAAGCCGACGATCCGCACTGGCACGGTTGGGATAAGTATGAAGGTAATTCCAGTTGCGAACTTCCTATTATTCCCAGCATGGCACTGGACGAGCGTTTTTATGGCGATTTGCAGGGATTAAATAAAGCGCAGACAGCCGAAAAATATGGTGCGGATGTGGTACAAGCATGGCGAAGATCTTTTTCCATGCGTCCTCCTGGCGGCGAGAGTCTAGAAGATACAATGCAGCGCACTCTTCCTTTTTTCCACAGCCGCATTCTTACCCAGCTAAAACAGGGAGATAATGTTTTAGTTGCAGCCCACGGCAATTCTCTTCGCTCTATTATTATGCAACTCGATCGCCTCAGTCCCGAACTAATTCCGAATCTAGAACTCGCTACAGGTGTACCAATTATTTATGATGTGGATAACACCGGACAGGCAACAAATAAAATTATTTTAAATTAAATCTTTAAATTAAATTTTTGACTTTTAACTTTTAACTTTTGACTTCTCTCACTAACCACCGCTGACGGGGGGAATCAACACCACCTCATCTCCGTCCTGAAGGAGAGTATCGGGTTCGACGAATTGTAAATTAATCCCAAAGCGAGTCACGTCGCGCCACTGAGATAACTGTGGATGTTCGGAGATCAGGCGATCGCGTACTGCTGCAACTGGTGTATTCTGAGGAAATTCTAGTGCCAGTTCCGATTTGCCGTATGCTTCTTGATAGGCGGCGAAAAGTTTAATTGTGACTTTGAGGGTGTTAGTCATATTAGATTATGTCACGCAAAGACGCAAAGGCGCAAAGCGTTCTCGTAGGGCGAAGCCCTTCTCGAAGAGTAGAGTAGGCGCAAAAAAGAGAGTAGCCATTAGTTATTTGCTAACAGCTAATGGCTAATTACTAACTACTACGGACGTTCTTCGACTACGTGATCGATTAGACCGTATGCTTTGGCTTCCTCTGCTGACATGAAGAAGTCACGATCCATGTCTTTTTCAATTTTTTCTAGAGGTTGACCTGTATTGTTAGCATAAATCTGGTTTAACTGACCGCGAATTCGCAAGATTTCCCGCGCTTCAATTTCAATATCTGATGCTTGTCCGCGAGTCCCACCTGATGGTTGATGGATCATAATCCGCGAGTGAGGTAAGGCAAGACGCTTGCCTTTTGTACCTGCAGCAAGTAGGAAAGACCCCATTGATGCAGCTAAGCCAACACAAATTGTAATTACATCAGATTTGATGTGTTGCATCGTGTCATAAATTGCCATCCCAGATGTCACCATTCCCCCCGGGGAATTGATGTATAAGGAAATATCTTTGCCTGGATCTTCCGAATCCAAATAAAGCATAACCGCAATAATTTGGTTGGCAATTTCGTCGTCTACATCGCGTCCTAAGAAAATGATTCGTTCTCTATAGAGGCGGTTGTAAATATCAATCCACTGAGTGTATTGTTCCCCTGGCATCCGATAGGGAACCTTTGGTACACCGATAGGCATATGAGCTACTCCATTGTTGATTGTTGGTTGTTGGTTATTGGTTGTTCGCAAATGACCAATGACCAATGACAAATGACAAGCTAGATGACTCCAGCTGGTAGGGGAGGATTGGCTAAGTCTTGTTTCTCCAAGACGCGATCGATCAGACCGTATTCTTTCGCCTGCTGAGGAGTTAAGTAAAATAGCCGATCCATATCTTTGCCAATTTTTTCAATCGGCTGTCCAGTCGTTTTTGCCAAAATATCTAACAGTGTTGCCTTATTTGCCAACACTTCTTTCGCTCGAATTTGAATATCTGTAGCTTGTCCTTGGGCGTAGCTTTTGGGTTGGTGCAAAATAATGTTGGCATTGGGCAGACTAGCACGACAACCTGGAGTTCCAGCTGAAAGCAGCATTGCTGCCATTCCCATCGCCGAGCCGATACAAATGGTGTGAACGGGGGGTTTAATGTATCTCAGCGTGTCGTAAATGGCAAAGGCTTCAGTTTCAAAGCCGATGGGTTCGCCATTGTAGCTAGACGTACCTGTAGAGTTGATGTAGATTTTGATCGGCTTGTCTGGATCGTCAGATTGCAAATAGAGTAATTCGGCAATAATTAATTCGGTGACGGCGGGTACGAGGGGCATACCAAGATAGACAATCCGCTCTTTGAGTAGTAAAGAGGGTAAGTCTGGCGGTGGCGTGCGGTAGAAGTTATCGCCATAGTAGGGGGCTTGAACGGCTTTAATCGGTGAAACCATAGCAAATCCAGACGGTTACAATAATGCAATAATGACATTATCTGATAGTGTAATCCTAGCTTGAGGATGAGTTGAAAAGGGGTACGGATTCCTCACCCGGAAATCTCAGGTATGGATTTGAGGTTGCGATCGCATCCGAGATAGAAGCACATAGGATATTCTGTAATTGACAATAGAGATGGACTTAACATAACTTTTCCGTAGCAACAGTATGGGGCTGTGGAGCAGTTGATATCACATCTGGTTAGATAGGACGAAAGGTATGAAGGTTAGCTTGCAGCCTACCCTGAACGATGTCAATTTAGACGCACATCAAGCTACAAGTCAGCGACAATTGGCTGTATCAATTTCTGCGATCGCAAATAATTCGCAGCGGCAAGTTCCGCTTAATCTTTGCTTAATTCTCGACCAAAGTGGTTCGATGAAGGGACAACCGATTGAAACGGTGAAACAAGCGGCACAAACACTAGTCGATCGACTCCAGCCAGAAGATCGCCTCTCAATTGTCGTTTTCGATCACCGCGCCAAGGTAATCGTACCCAACCAAACGGTTAACAATCCTGACTATATTAAACGGCAAATCGACCGTTTATATGCTGAAGGTGGCACGGCGATCGATGAAGGGCTGAAATTGGGAATTGAAGAACTAGGGAAAGGCAAGAAAGAAGCCATTTCCCAGGCATTTTTACTTACGGATGGAGAAAACGAACACGGTGACAACGATCGCTGTCTGAAATTGGCACAACTGGCAGCTAGCTACAACTTAACCCTCAACACTTTAGGCTTTGGCGATTATTGGAACCAAGATATTTTAGAAAAAATTGCCGATGCGGGCGGTGGCGGTTTATCTTACATCCAACACCCAGAGCAAATTCTAGAGGAGTTCGGACGGCTATTCGATCGCATTCAAGCCGTGGAATTGACAAATGCTTACCTGCTATTATCGTTTATTCCTAAAGTACGACTCGCCGAACTCAAGCCGATTGCCCAAGTTGCGCCAGATGCAATTGAATTACCCATACAACAAGATACCTACGGACGTTACACCGTGCGCTTGGGAGACTTGATGAAGGACTCCGAACGGGTGGTGTTAGCAAATATGTATATCAGTCAGTTACCGGAAGGCAAACACACGATTGCTAGCGTCCAAATCTGCTATGACGATCCGGCGGTTGACCAAACTAATTTACTCTCTGACAATATTCCGGTAGAAATTAACGTAGTACGGGATTATAAACCTGTAAATAATCCGCAAGTACAGCAATATGTTTTAGCATTGGCTAAATATCGTCAAACACAGCTAGCCGAATTGAAATTACAACAAGGCGATCGCGCTGGCGCGGCGACAATGTTACAAACTGCGGCTAAAACTGCCTTGCAAATGGGCGATCGCAGTGCCGCTACTGTGTTGCAAGATAACGCCACGCGCTTGCAGTCGGGAGAAGAACTTTCAGAAAGCGATCGCAAGAAAACTCGCATCGTGTCAAAAACAGTGTTGCAGGATCAAGAAGGATGAACTATGCAGCTTGATGAATAGTCGGTTGTGGTAGTGGTTCGCCTGTTGCTTCATAAGCCATTATCAGGGATTCTAAGGCTTCTCTACCATTTGCTACAGCTGACTCATATGTAGCTCCATGAGTCCGCCAAGTCTGCCCGGGAAAATCGGGAAAACCTACCAAAAAGCAGTTATCTTCATTCGACCATTGAATCACCATCTTATACTTCATTTCACTCATCTTCGTGCGATTCCTGTTGTCTAGTCTCTATTTCTTGAATAGCTTGCTGAATTTCTTTTTCTTGGTATGGTTTAGCATCTGCTCCGTCATTGCCAGAAATAGTTAATTTTCCCGAATATAAAGGATGTATCCAGTTTGTATGGCTTCCTTTGCCTGGAAGTTCTGTAAAACCTGCTCGGCGTAGCGTTTGTTTCAGCTCCCTAATTTTTCTTGGCGTTATTTTAAGTATACTCTCAGGAAGCAATTATTATAAAATGTACATGACGTTTGAGATAGATAAATATTGTTCGGCAGATTCAGATTAGTTTTTTACCGCTGCCAAAATAAATTCAATTGCTGCCTCAGTATGTTTTTCTACCATTTCCTGACTAAGGCGATCGCTCCCAGAATTTAAATGTTTCCAATTTTCGTGTACGGTAAAGTAAAAAAGACAAACGCTTAAAATATGAGTTAATGTTAAAAATGGATCGAGGGGACGAAAACAACCTGCTTTCATACCACGATTCAGAACTTGGATTAAATGTTCATGTAGACTTTCTACGTTACTTTGTTTAAAATAAAAACCTTGATTTTGACTAGCTTCTTGAAACCAAAGCATCTGACGATGAGGGTTTTTTGCTTCGTAGGCGATCGCAACTCGAATAATTTGTTTGAGTGCTTCTTCTGGTGATAAATCGTTTAGTTTTAGTTGACTTACCATCGCCTGAACTTCGTTAACTGGACGCTGTAAAACTGCTTTGTATAAACCTTCTTTGTTCTCGAAATAGTAGTGAATTGTCGCAGTTGTAATTTGAGCGCGATCGGCAATATCGCTCATTCTAGCACCTTTAATTCCGTGTCTGGCAAACTCTAATTCTGCGGCATCAAGAATCTGTTTTTGTGTCGCTTCTGCATCTCGAAATTGTTTTTTAATAGGGTGCGATCGCGCCATGTTTGCTATTCCTCTTCTGGATTTGCAAACAGAGTTTCTAAATTGCGTTTACCACTCACAACTCTGACGATTTCAATTCTATCTTTTCCAACTTGATAGAGGATAATATACCCATCTAACGGTAGTCCTCGTAAGCCGAGACGTAAATTATCATACTGTCGTCCCATATTAGGAAAACTAACGAGCTGCTGACATTTTTTATTGAACGACTGTAGAAAGCGCTCACTAGCATTTACATTTTCTACTGCAAAATAGTTTAGAATGTCTTGCAAATCGCGGGAGGCAGGTTGAGAAATAATATACTGACTCATTGCTGAGCTTCTCTTGCCTGCTTGAACTTTGTTAACAACTGGTTGACAAATGTTTCACCATCGATTCCTTCCCCACGTTCGAGCGATGCGATTCCTTCCTCAACCTTAGCGCGAGTTTCAATCATCCACTGCTGGTATTCACGATCATCTTCTTCTAGCAGGTGCAGTGCTGCTTGAATGACTTCATCAACATTCTTAAATTTACCTGATGCCAGCAAAGTCTGGACTATCTTTTCTTGCTCTGGTTTTAAGGTGATATTCATACTGAATATTTTTGTTTACCTTTATCATAAGGTATCTGCCGAGCCTAACTTACTCTATGAGCCTGTATTGGCGGTTTGAACCTGTCAGGGTTGATTTTCATTTAGATGGTGGCTATACAAGAGTTATTCTTGAGCGTCTAGTTGGAAAAGGGATGTTAGATGGAGAATGGTATTGGGAGATCTCCACATCTTCTATTCCACCAAACTTGAGAAACATCGGCTCTCGCTTTTTGCTTTCTTGGCAGGATACTTATAATCCTGGCAATTTAGAAGATATTCGTGCTGCTTATGCAGATCTTCCAATTGTCGAGCTGTTATCAGAATAGCTAAATTGCTTGACGATCGCCCCTTCATCTCTCTAAACTTACTAATTAATTAGTAAGTTATTTTCAAGGCAGTTTGCATCATGCTACAAGGCGCACCCTGGCTGCTAGCGCACCGTTCTATGCTCAAGCCGAATCAGCCGATGAAGGTGTCGCTTTACGGTAAAGACTACGTACTTTGGCAGGATAGTACGGGTAACATTTGTTGCTTGCCGAATGCATGTCCGCACATGGGTGCAATGCTATCGGAAGGGTGGTGCGTGAAAAAATCTGATGGTAGTAGCGCGATCGCATGTCCGTTTCATGCCTTAGAATTTGATAATACTGGCTGTACGGTTTTACCAGGTACTAACAAACCGACTAAATCTTTATTACAACCGTTAGAATTAATCGTACAAGGCGATTTTATTTGGTCTTACGGTGGATTTGAGCCTATAATCCCAATTCCGACAATTTTAAACGAAATTGCAGCAGAGTATGAATTTGTCGGTTACACGGGCGATCGCAGTATTAAGACCAACTTTCTCAGTCTACTGCTAAATATGCACGACTACAACCACCAAAACGGCACTCATCGATCGCTATTTGAAATTGAGGAAGTTCAACTGAAGCAGTTTATTGACGATGGATTGCATTCCCATGCCTACATTGCACAACTGCGAAAAAAACCAAATCTACAAGATATTCTCAAAAACCCTGGACTCTTGGCAATGCCTCAAGTATTAGAAGCTCATTTAGAAAACTTCTTTCCATTCATGGGCATGGTACACGGCGAGAGTCCACTTTTAAGCTTAAAAGAATGCCATTTTTACCTTCCCGAATCAGAAACTCACTCTCGCGTCTACGTTCTGATGTTCGTGAAAGCACATCACCCGATTGCTCATTTAATTAAACGAAACCTCTTGCGACTAGTAGAAGTCGTCATCGAGCAAGATGCAGATATCTTAAGTAAACTTTATACCAACACACCTCAACACATTAAACTCAATAACGAGGTGGGTATGGATTGGGTGCGGCGCAACTATGCTAACTTTCCAGCAATTGTAGAGCCAAATTTTTCTCGATAACAGTATGCACGTTGCTTTAAAAAATACTGTATCAAGACATACTATTTGTCAAATTATTTGACTGATTCTTCAGAAGTTTCAATAACTGCTAAGCAGAATTGAGAAACAGCCATAATTCCGAAAACAGAAGCCAAATAAGCAGCAGCTAGGAATATAAGTGCGTTTTCAAAAGGAATGTAGGAAGTCATGGTGTGAATCTCCTCTGTTACTGATTAATTTTGAAGTTAAACCAAAATGGTGAATAGTTTGTGAAGAAAGCAGAAATCTTTGGTGAATAGTTTGTGAAAATGTGAAGAATTGGTGACGTGGATTAAATTGCGATCGCCAAATTCTCTTGAATTTTACAACAGGACAACACACCTTGATTCCGCAAACGCATAATCAATTTAAGGATCGAGAAACTCTTCCACATTTCCACCCGTATCGCGTTCCCAATCAATATCAGGCATTCGCTCAAAGGCTTCCCGCAACGAAGTCTCCCACTGCTTGCGAATTTTAGTGAGATATGGCGCACCCAACCGCAACCGCAAATCGTGTTGGACTTTGAAAGAGTCCTTTTCATACACCACTAAATTAATTGGCGGTCCCACAGAAATATTAGACTTCATCGTAGAGTCAATCGACAACAACGCACACTTAGCTGCTGCTTCCAATGTCGTGTTAAAATCCAGTATGCGGTCTAGAATGGGTTTCCCGTACTTAGTCTCGCCGACTTGCATAAATGGAGTTTCTGAAGTGGCATGAATGCAGTTGCCTTGACTGTAAATCATGTATAGCTCTGGCGGTTGTCCCTGAATTTGTCCCCCCAAAAGCAGAGTACATTGGACATCGATACCATCTTGCTTCAGCCATACCCGGTCTTGTTCTTGAATCTGCCGAATTTTAGCTCCAATGTAGCGGGCGACATCGTAGAGTGTTGGCAGGGTATGTAAATTAGCCTCTTCTGGAATTCTAATATCTCTATGCATCTGCGCGATCGCGCCTTGCGTCACCGAAAGATTTCCTGCCGTACAGAGCAGAATGACCCGTTCTCCTGGCTGGGAAAAATCAAATAGCTTTTGATATGTAGATACGTAGTCTACCCCGGCATTCGTGCGCGAGTCCGCCGCCATAACTAAACCGTGTTTGGTAATGATGCCCAGGCAGTAAGTCACAATAGTTTTGGGTCATTTTTGACTATAAAATTTTACAGTAATTGTAAGTGGTAATGGGTAATGGGTAATTGCGTGGTGCGTGGTGAGTGGTGCGTGAAGAAGGGGTGTAGGGTGTAGGGTGTGGGGTGACTCCTGACTCCTGACTCCTGACCAGTTAGTTATTTTATCTCCTCTGCCCACCTGCACACAAAGCCCACCTGCTCTCT